>JAHJCS010000047.1 GCA_018812465.1 Nanobdellota archaeon
CCAGCAACCAGATTTACTAAATCACCAGTTCCTTATAGATTGGTTGATGGGACAATAATAGCCAATGACTGGAATGACCTGATATCTTACTCCCCTTATTATCTAAAGAACCCATTAAACCTTGATGAGAATGGTATTGTAAGATCGGGGAGGGTATGGACCAATACCTGGTACACAGGTGTTAGGCAGAACCTTCTTGCTCCTCCAAATGCAAGGTATGATTCCTGTAGGGAATGGAGTGATACAACTAATGGCAATTGGGGTTATTCAGGTACAATAGGAAGCATGACTGCTCAGTGGACAGGGTATGGTCCGACTGTCTGTTCTGGACAAAACAGATTATACTGCTTCAGGCAGGATCTACCATAAGAAATATAAAGAAAATAAAGATTAGAAATAAAATTAAAAATAGCTTCCAAGAACCTTATTCTCGCTCTGATTCACAACAGAAGGATCTATCTTGACAATGTTCTCCTTTACCTGCCTTGCCTTAAAGTAAGGGTTCATCCTGAAGTAAAGCTTGCCTTCTGTGATGTCTCTCATCATCCTGACACCCTTGTCAAGCATTGATGTTATCAGGCTGTGCACATACTCCTGATTGAAATGAGTCTTGTCGCAGATCTCATCAAAGCTTATGAAGCCTTCAGCAATATAGAGTGCCAGAAATATCTTCTGCTCATCATGGCATAATGTGATGCTTCCTCTGTCATGAGTTATCTCTTTTAGCATTGCGCTGACCTGGTCAACCTTCTCATTGAGCTTCTCTATCTTATTGTTGAGCTCACACAGTGAAGCATGATGCTGCTGGATCTCATCTGTGTTCTGGTTTATCGCATCAAGATGGTCCTCAAACTCCTCCTTGATCACACAGAAAGAATTCTTTATCTTTGTATCCATATCAAACAAGTCTTTAGAAAGTTTTCTCTGCAAACTCTGCATAGCTACCTCTTTTGTCAAAACACCTACCAACTAATACACCCCCTAAAAACCTCGGAATAAAAAGGTGGTGAAATGTCGTTTATAAAGATTGCGGTTCTGTAAAGAATAGTTTTTTCAGCCTACTTCCTAAGGCTTCTCCTGCTGGTTTTATTCATCTTGTCCTTGAAGACAATAGTTCTGTAAGGATAAGGTATCTCAATACCTTCCTTGTCAAACCTCTTCTTGATAATCCTGTTTAGGTCTGTGCCCATCCTAAAAGCAGCCATTGGATTCTTTGCCCATGCCCATGCACGAAGATTCTGGGATGAATCACTAAAACCCAGGACCCTGACAGAGACCTGAGGAAAGCCATCCTCCTTTTCTTTTTCAGTCCTTGTATCAATACATTCAGGATGCTTCTCACATTCCTGCTGCATTATCTTCATTGCCTTGTCAACATCAGAATCATAGCTTATGCCAAACTCAACAAACCTGCATACTTTAGGATCACCAAGATGATAATTCTCTATTACCTCTTCACTTATGACTGAATTAGGAACAATATATCTCTTGTTCTCAAAATTACGGATAATAGTATGCCTTAGGTTGATATCCTCAACCCTTCCAACCTTATCTCCGAACTTTATCAGGTCACCAACCCTGAATGGTCTGAACATTGCAATGAATATCCCGCTTATCACATTGGAGAATGCCTTCTGGGCTGCAAATCCAAGGACAACAGCAAGCACTCCTGCGCTTGCGAATATTGAGATTGACAATGTCCTGAAAGTAGGTATCACATAGATTGCTAAGCCAATGCCTACAAGATATATCAAAGCAGAGATCAGATGCTTGAAAAAGACAAAAGTTGTGGTATCAACCCCCATATGCGCAGAAGAATTATCAAAGTTATGCTTTATGAATATCCTCACAAACCTCTCAATAAAGAATGTAATCACAAGTATGAGCACTGCAAGAAATATTTTCCCTGGCTGTGTTCCCAGGTAATACATCACCTCTTGTATTGCCATATTATTGAATATATCATAATATATTATAAATATTGCGGTAAACAAAAGTTATATAAATATCAGAGAGATAAGCAAGATGATAATGATAAAGAGAATAAGACATCACTTCAGCCTTAAGAAAGGCATCAAGCATCATTTCCATGAGGTCATAAAGACAAAGACAGACCCTCACTCAATCGCAATAGGTTTTGCAATAGGCACATTCATAAGCACTCTGCCTACTCCTGGATTCAATATACTGCTGGGAGTCCTTGTCATACTCATCTATGAAAGAGTGAGCAAGATAGCATTGTTCGGCTCAATGGCAGTATGGAATCCGCTCACAACACCTGCTGTGTATTACTTAAGCTACAGGATTGGTGATATGATATTCTCAGACCTTCCAGTGACAGAGATAAAGCTCAGCCTTGCAGGAATCCTGCTCCAGAACTCAAGAAGGTTCTTTGTAGGAAATGTCATACTTGCTTTATCACTTTCTATCCTGAGCTATTTTGCAGTCAGGAAGATTGCTGAGATATACCAGAAACGTGAAAGCAATAAAGACCAAACGCAGTCTAAGAGCAAAAAACACAAAATATAAAAAAGGCATGATAAAGCGCTTACTTAACCAAAGGGGGAGATAATATGTATGACACAATCATAATAGGAGCAGGGATTGCAGGAGTGACTTCAGCTATCTATGCTTCAAGGAAAAGGATGAACTATCTTTTTATAGGCAAGGATTTCGGCGGACAGCTGAATTCAAGCGGAGAGGTCGTGAATTATCCTGGAATTGTCAAGACATCAGGTGGAGAATTTGAGATGACCCTGATGAAGCAGCTTGAGTTCAACAAAGTAGAGTCAAAGACAGAAGAGGTCAAGTCCATCGAGAAGATGGGTGATAATTTCAAGGTCAAGACAAACAAGGAAGAGTATGAGACCCAGACTGTGATCATCGCTACTGGAGCAAGGCCAAGGAAGATAGGCGCTAAAGGAGAGCCTGAATTCTTCAACAAAGGATTGACATACTGCTCAATATGCGACGGCCCGCTGTTCAAGGGCAAGAAAGTAGCTGTCATTGGAGGAGGGGATGCCGGGCTTGAAGCAGCTGACTTCCTGCTGAACATAGCAGAAGACATAAAGATAATGGATGTTGCTGAGAAATCAATTGCACATGAATACCTGCAGGAAAGGGTGCTTGGCAATGAGAAAGTAGAGTACATAAACAAGTCATTCATAAAAGAGATCTATGGTGATGAGATGGTCAAAGGCCTGAAGTATGAGAGAGAAGGCAAATTAATAGACCTTCCTGTTGAAGGAATCCTCATAGAGATAGGAAGAGTGCCGAACACAGAAGTATTCAAAGGCCTTGTTGAGATGAACAAGCATGGCCATATCATAGCAGACATTGAGACAAACACGAGCGTGCCTGGAATCTTTGCAGCAGGAGACTGCGCAACAGGAGGCCATGAGTACCAGTATGTTATTGCAGCTGGCCAGGGATGCATGGCATTGCTCAAGGCTGCGAGATACCTTGCGAAGAAGAAGGTATAGCTGTTTTTGTGTTTTATTGGATTATGTTATTGTTTCTTAATCTGTTTCTTAGTCTAAATTGTTCAGGGAGCAGTATCTGGATTA
>JAHJCS010000048.1 GCA_018812465.1 Nanobdellota archaeon
AAAAGATTTCTTATTGATAAGATAGAAAACCATAAAAGAGCTTTTTTATGATGGAAAGCTTTATATATAATGTATTATATATTCACTATAGGTGATATATAATGAGTGAGGTAACCACAATCCAGCTTGACAAATCAGTTGTAGAGGAACTAAAAGAGATAAGAGAATACCCCAGGCAGACTTATAATGAACTTATAGAACATATGGCAAAGGTGTTTAAGAATATTAAGAAGAAGAACCAGTATGATGAGTTCCTGCACAAGATACAGCAGAGCAAGATGAAAGAGCTCTGGGACAATAAAGAGGATGAGGCCTGGGAACATGTATGAATCAGGAGATGTTGTTCTGGCAGCAATACAGTTCACTGACACATTTGAGATAAAGAAAAGGCCAGCCTTGGTTCTGTTTGAAGAGTTTGATAATGTTGTTGTGGCAGGCATAACAAGCAATCCAGCAATGAAAGGAGTTCCTATAACAAAGAAAGAAGGCGCTGTCAAGGACAGTGTTGTGAAGCTGAACTATATCTTTACTGTGTCCAGGATGATGATTGAGAAGAAGCTGTTCTCTCTGCCCAAGAAGAAGCAGAAGATTGTGTTTGATGGATTAGTTGGAAAGCTGAAAGCATTGGATAGTTAGTTCTTGGGATATCTGCAATACTCACACTCTTCTTTCTTTTCTGGCTCTGGGAGGCATTTAAGATCATTCTTGGACAGATTTTCAGCATCATCTGGGTTTGAGATATCAATTACTACTTTATAATAGAAAACTATAAAAACAGGTGTTTTCCTTAAATAGCTATGGAATATAATCTAGGGGTGCTTAATAACCCTAATGCCAGGAGAAATCTGACATCCAAAGGAATGAAAGAAGCTATGATACTTGATATTCTGCATGATGTTGGATTAATTGCAGTTGTCAAGAAGACTCTCAATCATGAGGATTCTTTAGATGAAGCTATTGAGGAGTTCATGAGAGAAGGAGTCAACATGGTTGTAGTTAATGGAGGAGACGGAACTTTGATGCGTACTGTCACAAAGTTCAAAAGAATAGGTTATGATCCTTATATAGCTCCATTGAATGGAGGCACTATGAATAATCTTTCTTATTGTTGCGATATAAAAGGAAGACCGCCTCAGGTATTGAGAGATCTTGCTTTGTTAGTCAAGTCTGGTGAAGATATAAGATTCAAGACACAGCATCTTGTGAATGTGAATGGCAATTATGGACAGATATTTGCTATAAGTCCAGCAGCATACAGGTTTATTGAAGAGTATGATAAATCTCCTGACATCAAAGAAGTAGGCAAGTTGATTTCAAAAGCACTTTTAAGTCCTGAGTACAGAGCGCGGTTCAAAGAGAATCTTAAAGGCGAGATAAAGATAAGTGGAGAAGGTATTGAAGAAGAATTGCTTAAAGGTGAGTTCATGATTGCGATAGGTTCAACAGTGCCAAGGATATGCACTGGTCTTAGATTATTCTACAGAATGGATGACCCAAGGAATCATGATGCTAAGAAGATGCATGTTCTTGTCCCTTATGGCGGAGTTGATGAGAACAAAGCTAATATTGTTCGGGGTGTTGGTGCAGGTGTTCTGCATAATTTTGGCCTGCCATTCCAGTGGCTGTGGCCAAGCGGGTTCTATGATGGTGTCGCAGATGAGGTTGTGATTGAATCATCGAGAATGGGGATAATAATTGATTCTGAAAGACTTCCACCAGCAGACAAAGTTACAATTGATTGTAAAGATGCTATTGAGGTTCCTAGAATCTATAGAGGGAAGTGAAGCTGGTCTTTAGGAGGTCTTATACTTGCAATACTCACACTCTTAAGAATCAATCAACCTTGAATCTCATTGAATTAACATGGTCCTGAGCATATTCTCTGCTGTTGGTCTCAGTTGTGATATGATAACTGAATATATATGGATCATCTTTCTGTTCTCTTTTAGAGAAGAAAAGCGCGAGATATTTTGAAGGGTCTTCCTCAATCTCTCTTATTATCACCTTATAGGGTTTGTCTCGCTCAGCTGTCACAGCATTGAAAGAGTTTCCTAATATGGTTATTACTCTGCTTTTTCTTGATATGAAACCATCCATAAAGGAACCGCCTACAAGTTCTGACCCTTCATGTGTAAAGATAGCATTGATGAATTCTCTGTCAGGAGTTAATTGCATCATATAGTCACCAAAACCTGGATCCCAAGGATGGATATGGCCTGTGTAAATATCGCTCTGGTCAAATAATGACAGAATCTTCTTTGCAGCAAGTTTTAGATGTTCTGGATTTCTTATCTCATGCCCCCATCCCAGAAGCAATTCCAATTCAGAATATCTCAGTATTTCAGTGGCTTTCTCATTCCTTGGATCATCACTGCCACCTTTATATGCCTCATCTCTTTTGGCATATTCTTCTGCTGCCCTGTGGAAGACTCCTCCATCCAAGGGTCTGTCAAAGAACTTTAGCTCGGTCATGCAATGGGTTATATATCAAGAATATAAAAAGGTTTTCATCTTGACTACTCTTTAGGAGTCATGTAAGAGCAATACTCGCACTCTTCTTTCTTTTCTGGCTCTGGGCCTTCAAGGCAGGCTAAAGCGTCCTTGAATAGGTTCTCTCCGTCCTCTGCGCTTGTGGGCATTTTGATTAGTTCTGTGTGGAAGCACACATTGCCGTCCTCTGTGATATGGGAAGGATAGTAGAAAACAAGGTAAGTGTAATCCTCTGTCTCATAGCTGTTCTTTCTTAAAAGGAAATTATAGCAGTTCATCTGGTCCTGGTAATGAGCTGCAGTGTCTTCTTTTAATGGATATCCTCTTGTCTTGTAGTCTAAGACAATCAGTTTTGTTCCTTTGACCAAAATATTATCAACTGCTCCTCTGAGTATGTTTCCTTTTTCATCTGTGAATCTTATGCCCTTGAAATTAGAGCGCCAGACTTTGAGGAGTTCTTCATTGTCAAACAACTTGACCTCTCTGTTCAGGTCTTTCAGCTCTGGAGGAAGGCCTTTTCCTATAAAAGAGTCAAAGTGCTTCTTGAGAATCATGTCCATGCCTGATGGAAGAGAAGGGAATATTCCTGCTGGACGCTTTATGTTCTTGTTTAAGTCTAACCAGAAGCATCTAGGGCAGTCCTTGAATAGAT
>JAHJCS010000049.1 GCA_018812465.1 Nanobdellota archaeon
CAGCGGAGGCCCTGGCCTGTGGAGCAGATTCTGGGACTGGAGAGACAAAAGGAATAAAGAGAAAGGCGAGCAGCATCCACCTCTTGATTACAAAAACCCATGCACTGTAAAAGTGAAAGTAGTAGATCTTCATGACAATCCCATAAATGGAGCAAAAGTCACAATCACTGGAGTTAAAGACTGGAGCTTCCGCGACCAGGAGATAACTGATGTTGATGGAAACATAAAACGAGCGTTCTCTAATATCCCTTCAGGACATTTCCATATTGAAGCAAGACATCCTAATTACAAGTTCTGGAGCCTTCAGCTTGGGACAGAAAAGAACAAGAGGCACAGAGAGGTAGTTGTGTCAGGTGGAGAGACTGCTGATGTCCTGGTAAGGATGGACAGGGTTGAAGAGCTTGGAGTTGTTAAAGGAAGGATAATTGATGAAGATAAAGCTAAAGCTGAGACCCGAGTTAATAGGAAGTCAAAGGGATCCACACTGAATGATAAGGCTTATGAGATAGGCAATAAGGATCTGAAACAGGTTGTTGCCCTTGAAAGAGTTGAAAGAGGCACAGGTGTAGAATATGTTGATATGGGAGTGAATGCAGTCACTACTGATGCTGATGGATATTTTGAGATGCAGAAACTTCCTTTAGGGAAAAACTTTGTTATTGGAACTCCTATAGATATTCCTGGACATAGGAATTGTTATGTCACTCATCTTGGATGGGTTATTGATAATATCCTTTACAGAGGCACAAAATATGGAAGAGGAGGGCAAGGAGGATCCAATGATCCGCCTCCAAAAGATATTTACCTAGGAAAAAAGGGAGGAGACTGGAATGTGCCTCATGAAAAAGGGTTTAGTAAACTTAAGTATGCCTGGACAGTTCCAAGAGGGGCAGTATCCAAGATCTCAAAATGGACCAAGTATTATGGCAATGAAGACAATGTAGTGATATCATTCACCAAGAAAGTCAGTGTGATAGGCACA
This sequence comes from Nanobdellota archaeon, assembly GCA_018812465.1. Classification (GTDB taxonomy): domain Archaea; phylum Nanobdellota; class Nanobdellia; order Woesearchaeales; family UBA12501; genus WJJV01. The sequence continues at coordinate 983 of JAHJCS010000049.1, forward strand.
GTTAGAGGAAAAGTAGTGAATGGAAGTTATGTGATAAAGCACATGCTGAGCAGGCCTCCAAAATATGCTAATGCAGCAGACATAATCAATGACACCAAAAGATGGCCCAGAGGCCCAGGTCTGCCTAACAGCAAAGTCAGGGCAACTTATTATTTTGAGGACAGGACTAATCCAAGGCAGGCAACACCATGGGTCCCAGCAGGACTTGATGGGATGTATACATTGTTTGTCCCAGTAACTGCTATTGATGTTGTTGTTGAAGTGAGATTAGAGCCTCATGGAGGAGGCTCTGTGAAAGTAGGAGTGCATGTTGGATGGCCTCTTGGCCAGTGCCCTGCAGGAACTCCAAATGCCCCTTTTGATCTTACCCCCGGAGCAACAGACAGAAATGATGTGCTCCTGCCGATATGGGGAGTAAGCTTACCAGATGTGAAGGTAATCTAAAATGGAAATAACCAAGATGATCAAACTGAAGAATTACTCAGTTGGAGATGGAACAGATGAAATCTTGATTGAGATAAATATGTTCTCTTTAGTCCAGACAGGAGAATATGATACAAGCAGACCCTGGGGTGAACAGATAGGTGCAGAAAAACCATTCCAGATAAAGAAGAATGGATGGCTTGGGATTGAACTTAAATATCCAGAGAAAAAAGAAATAAAGAAAGGAGACCCTGCAGAGATAAGATGTGACATAAAGATACCTAATTTTGAGAAACCTCCTCTAAAGATTCTTGTTCTTAAGATAACAATCACACCAATCTTCAAGGAAGCTGTTATAGGCCAAGGATTTAATGAAACAGCTATTGAACAAGAGAAAAAAGAGTTCTGGGAGATTGTTGACCTCACCAAAGAGTTTGAATTGATGAAATCACAGATAGAGAAAGCCAGTACAGAACTCAATAAGATTAAAGAGGATTATAATACTATTGACCAGGCACTGAGAAATCCTAGTATAGCACCACCTCAGAAAGCAAGAATAGTCAACTTCCTTAGTGATCTTATCACAGGAAAGAGAAATAAGCAAATTGCAGACCTCCTAAAAACCATCCATGATGAGTTGAAATACAGCGAAGAAAGGCTAAAAATGCTTAATATGGAAGGAGCTTTAAACCCAGGTTATATGCAATCACATCTTGACATAAAACAGCGGCTTGACTCTGTCATGAAAAAAGAGCAGGAACTAAGCAAGATTGTCTTTGACAATGTGGATGCTGAGCTGAATAAGATAAATGAGCTGGAGCTTGAAGCTGATAATGAAGTGAGTAAAGAATTCAGAGGAATGCC
>JAHJCS010000050.1 GCA_018812465.1 Nanobdellota archaeon
AGAAAGAAGCTGAAGATGCTGGCAGGCAGTTCTATGTGGTTGTTCCTGATGATGGTGCAGAGAATCTTGTAGAGACTCTTGCAGTTGACTCTGATGTTTCCTATAATCATATCATAAATATACTGAAAGACAGACCTGATGCAGGAGATGTAGAGATAAAAGGATTCAAGGATTTTGTACATCCTGAATCATTGGAGGGTGCAGTATGCGCCATTGCAGATGACATGACAAGCAGCGGAGGAACCCAGGAAGAGATAGCAAAATATCTTAAGAATAACTATAATATAAGCCGTGCAATCGGGATTGTCTCTCATGCAGTATGTCCTGATTCAGGACCTATTGAATCAGTCAAATATGTGGATGAATTCATTGCTCTTGATACCGTGCCTCAGAAAATCTCTAATGTAAGGTTCTTGGAAGGTTCTGCGGCTGCTATCCTTGCATCAAGTGTCTTGAGAAGTTATAGAAGGGCAATGGCCGGAACAGGAGACTCTCTTCCAGTCATCAATGGGAATTCCTGAAAGAATAATATTCTAACAGAAAATATTTACTTTGTTATATAACCTGCAAGATAACCCGCCCCATATCCTGCTGTGACCTCAATGCCTCCTTTCAGGCCTCCGCAGGCTGCTCCCACAATTCCATCCAGGGCCAGGTTATTCATCCTGCTGTGGCCCATGACCCATAATGAGCCCATGTACGCCTGCATTATGGCTGGCCCTGTAAGAAGAAAAGATGAACCTAATCCAGAAGGAAGTTCTATCCCAATTCCCTTAGAATCGCAGTAGCCTTTGTATGCTCCTGCCAAGAAGGTCATAACTCCAGCTCCTGCAAGCACAATCCTTGGGTCAAGGTCTGCTGGGTCAGTATGTTTGTCAGGCTCCATTCCCGGCCTGTATCAGCAGGTACTATAAATCTTTTGCTTTAAATGCATAGAACTGCTTTCTCTGATCAACATCACTTCTCATAATCCTTCAGGCTTATCTGGCCTTTTCTTCTTCTCTCTGGCACAATTCTCTTGTCAATATCTTCTCCGACCTGCTTTTTCACGCTTATCGCAGTTGCCTTGCCAAGGATCTGCACAAGCTTCATGAGGTCAGCTTTCTTTATCTCACCAGCATCCTTTATGCCATTCCTGAACATTTTCCTTGCCCTGACTCTTCCGATGCCTTCAAGCTTTAGCAAAGGAAGCAATTCTTCTTTCACGCCATATCTTAGCCTGAGCTTTGTCTTCATTATTTCCCTGACCATCTTTGTCTTCTTTGTCATCCTGGCAAGCTCTTCAGCTGCATAAAGAAGCCATTTTGCCAGCTCTAATTTTATTCTTATCTCGCCTGGCCTGATATTATATCTCTCAAGCAGCTCTTCTTCATCCTTTTCATCAATCCATTCCTCAAAGAACAGGGCTGTCTTGAACGCATTCTGGAAGCTTTCATATTCAGGATCATAATTAGAAGGCTCAAGCACAATCAGGTTGGATTCATATTCAACAATCTTTGCCTCAATCTCTTCGTATTCTTTTACTCTCACTTTGAGCAAAGGCCTTATCTCAGAGCAGGATGCCACAAGATGCAGGAATGAGAATTCATTCACTATCTTTTCAGAAGCTCTTTTTAGTGACATTATCATATTATGTGCTGTCAATGGATCAATGTAAAGCTCAGCAACTCTCTTTCCTATGATTGTTGCATTAAGTTTTTCATTCTTCTCTATCTCTGATGCTGAGACAAACTCGCTCAGCCTTTTCTTTGGGCCTTCGACAAAGCCGAAATCAACAAGAAGGTCCACCATCCTGTTTATTATTGACCCAAGCTTGTCCATGTCCTTGTATTGATGGGCCCAGAATGTCTTGCTGAAGAAATCCTCAAGCTCTTTTTGGCTGCCTGCGAATCCTGAGGCAATCAATGAGAGCACATAGGTTCTTAGCACTGGTTCAACAGCAAGTTTTGAATATATCTCCTCTGATTCTCCTTCAACATACATCTTTGTGATCTGCTCTTTTTCTGATTCTGTCTGTGCAACACAGATAGCCTCTCCCCATTTGTCAGAGCCTGGACGTCCGCACCTTCCAGCCATCTGATGGTATTCAAGAACAGGAATCCAGTCAAGACCGCGCCTTCCATACCTCTTAAGGTCTCTGATTATTGCCCTGAATGCAGGAAGGTTTAAGCCAAATGCCAGAGTAGGTGTGCATACAATCACCTTTATTTTCTTTTCCCTGAAAGAATCCTCAATCAATGTCTTCTGTTTCTGTGTCAGGCCAGCATGATGGAAAGCAATTCCTTTTTTGATGCATCTTGCCTCTCTTTCGCACTGCTTTGTGGGTTTTGAGAGTGAAGTGAGTATCTCATAAGATATCTTCTCAAGCTCTGCTTTGAAGACTTCTTCTTTGATATTGACTTTTGCAGCGATGTCTTCTGCACCTTTCTCAGCTCCGCGCTTTGTATTGACAAATACCAGGGCCTGCTTCTTCTTATCCAGAGTGTCAAGAACAAGGTCTATAGCTGGATTCTCTGTCTTCTGATCAATCCTGAGAATTTGATTGGACATGTACCCTAAAAACTATTATCTCTTTATATAATTTATCCAGGTTTCTTATTCTCTTTATAATAATCCACAAGACACTGGACATCAATAGGCGTGAGATATTTAAACTCTTGTTTTTTAATTCTACCAATGAATACAAATATATCAAGCGAAAAGCTTGTAGAATCATATTCTCAAGGTATGTCTTTACGGGCAATATCCCGAGAAGAGGGAATATCTCCAAACACTGTAAAAAAATATCTGTTATTACAAGGATTTAAAGTAGATATAAAGAATATAATTCATGGGCTGAAGAATAACGATGATCTGCTGATTGGATTATATCTGGGTATATGGGCAGGTGATGGAACTCAGTTCTTAGATAATGGTTACACCATCAAGATTTGTTGTGACAGCAGAACTAGATATCTTATAGAATTCTATCAAAACTTCCTTTTGCAGCTTTTTGATAAGAAATCAAGAGTGGCAACAGAGTCTGGAAATAATAGGGCTTTTATAATCTTCAAATCAAAGTTTATATACAAATTTGTTTATTACCATCTCAATTTTGAGGATAAAAAGACTTATTCTGTTCATCTCAAAAGACCAGTACTCTCTTATTCTAAAAGATTTCTGCAGGGGTTTCTTTTAGGTCTAGCACTTACTGATGGTTATCTAAATAAGAAATTCTATTTTAACACTACTTCACCTAAACTGGCAGAAGATGCTATAGGTATTCTAAGCATTCTTGGATTTGATGCAAGAAAATATGTGCATAATCGTAAGAAATATGGCTGGAAAGATTTGCATATGGTTTCATTGAGAAAAGAAGAAAGCTACGCTCTTTTATGTATTTTTGATAAGATGCTTAAAAATATAGGATCTACAAAGTCTTTTTCTGCTTTAAAAGGATATGGGGAGATGGGCCCGCCGTGATTTGAACACGGGACTTCGTGAGAAAGCTCCCCTTCTTTCTTCGCACGATCACTGACCGATAAATGTTATCAGTCGTGTGCTCCACCAGACTAAGCTACGGGCCCATATGATCATAATTCTTTTGATTCAATACATTTTTTCAGGCCGAAAGGTTGAGGGATTCCCGACCAAATTGAGAAAATCCCTCTTAGCTTGCTCCATATAGCTAGCTATAGGCCCATATAAGTATAAAGCGCCCCTGACCAGACTCGAACTG
>JAHJCS010000051.1 GCA_018812465.1 Nanobdellota archaeon
CTTGATTCTCCTTTCTTGAGCCATGCCACATCGCCGTCAACGCTCACTCCGCACATATCCTCAAGATCGTTGACATCAGCTACCTCAATCTCATGGCCTATGCCTGCGATTGTGACAAATAGGGTCTTTCCCTGCTGAAGCCAGACAAGAGTGTCTCCTGCCATGAGAGTTATGCTGTCAATAGCATAGCTTCCTAAAGCTCCTTTGTCTGTGACATGAGTGATTGTGTAATCCTTTCCCTGGATCTTTATCATTGTGTCCTCAAGATCATCAGACGGCCTCTGGCCTGATGTTGAGGTGTTGGTATAATAGATAGGATTATCAAACTCAAGAGAGTATAGGTATGTTGCGTTTGCATCATCTATCTTCATGTAGCTTCCTGCTGCTCTTCCTTTTGGCTGGTATCTTTTCACAACAGTTGAGGTTGCATGATCAAAGAATCTTATTGTCTGCTGGTAAGTCTCGTCATTCTCAGTCTCGCCTTCTGAGTCAGAATACCTGCCATCTGCAAGTATCACTGGCAGTTCATCGTCGCCCAGAATCTGCTGGATATCAGCGATGCTGTCAATAGAGCCTGAGAAATGATTGCCGGTCTTGTCAAATTTATAGCTTCCTGGGAGCTCTCTTATCAGCTCAGGCAGGATGAACATATCCTTCTCTCCTGCTGCATACTGAAGGGACATTCCGACTTCAACTGCTCCGATCACATCATCAGGAGCTGCATCATCACCTATCACAATGAAGCCATTGAACACACCATCATGGAACAGGTTCAAGGGATAATAAGAGAAGTCAGCATTCTCTGCGTTTACTCCCAAGAAGCAGAGAGACAACAGTAGAAAAGCTATAACAGAAAGTACAATTTTCCTTATTCTCAAAATACTCCACCCCAGTTGCTAAGATATGATCAACAGATAAATGGAATGATGAATTGAGATCTGACAATCAGCTCATCATATTTCTATTCATTAAGATTTATTACTTTGTCAACAAACATCCCTACCTGATCGATCAGGGTCTGGTGCTCGCCGGTCTTCAGAGCATAGAATATTGCTCTGGTCTTGCTTGCTTCGGTCTTGTTTACCAGATGAGATATGAATTTTGCAACAGAATCCTTGTTCTCATATATCATAAGATTGGTTATTGAATCAAATATGATATACTCAAAATTATGCTTCAGGAACTTTGAGATTACAAGAGACAGTTCTGTAAGGGCGCTTGGTGAGCTGACAAAATAGCACTGATCTGTCTGGGCAGGGGCTTTCTTGATTGTCTTGGATATCGCATCAACAAATACCACATTATCTGTATCAATATGATTCTTCTTGAACAGCTCCTTTAATGCATCAAAGGTCTTGTTAAGTGTAATGTAGCACACGCTCTTTCCTGACAGCTGCTTGAGTGTCTTGATTATCACATCATTATACTCAAGCCCAGGGATCAGCATCAGGGCTGTCTTGCTCGATTTAATCTCTGCGCTTAGGTTAAGATTCTTCATTTTGATGCTAAATACCCCTTCACTTGTTTCACAAGATTATCTATGTCAAATGGCTTCTGGATAAACCCTATCAGATTCTTCTGCTTCATGAGCTCAAGCTGCTCTCCTTCAGATGTCCGAACAACGCTGATATAGACTATCTTGGTGCCTTTTATCTGCTTGACTACTTCGCGCACAGGAGTGCCTGGCATCATTATGTCCATCAATATAAGATCAGGCTTCTCTTTCTTCAGCTTCTCAAGACAGTCATCGCCGTCCACAGCAGTAACTACCCTGAACCCTTCCTTCTCAAGCACAGTCTTTAGGGTCTTCCTGTTGTCAGGCTCATCATCCACTACAATTATTGTTTTGGGCATTTTAGGTGTATCTGTTTAAGGGTATATGTATTAAGCTCTCTTCTTCTTTTTCTTTAGAGTATTATTGACACTTATCATAAGCTTCTCAGGAGAGAACGGCTTCTGTATAAATGCATCAGAGTGGCTTGTGTCTATCTCCTTCATCGGAGCTATTGAAAGGTATAAGACTTTTGTGCCATGATTCCTCTTCTCGCTCAGTATCTTCAGAAGCTCATAACCGCCTAAGGTTGGCATGAGTATATCAACAATTATCAGGTCAAACTTACAGCCTGCTAATGCCTCAACAGCCCTTGAGCCGCTTGTGACTGCAGTGACCCTAAAACCTTTCCTCTCAAGAATTGACTTTATAAGCTTAAGATCCTCGAATTCATCATCTATTACAAGTACCTTATTAACCATGAAAGCCCTCTTTTTAAGTGCATAACCTGAGTTTTGCCTTAATATCTGATTTAATATATTGACATTTAAAAATTTTGCTGTTTTTATTGGTTTTTATCCATATAAGCAAGCATATAAGAAGACAGAGAATCATTCTGACAGGATTAAGATGGCGCGGTTGATATGCTGATTGTTTGGAGACAGCATAATCTTTTTATAAAGAGGATTAATAAGCAGGGATATGGGGAAAAAGCAGGGTATGGATTATATGGATAATATTCTTAGAGAGGTTATTGCAGGGTTCAGTCCGGATAAGGCCAGGATAATAAAAGAGACAGGCAAGGTTCTTAAAAAGATAAATTCAGGGCTCAGCAAGAGCAGGATAAGAGCAAAAGCTGTTGCAGGAGGTTCTGTCGCTAAAGGCACATTCCTCAAAGGAGACCATGACTGTGATATATTTGTCAAGTTCAGCCTTAAGGAGTACAGGAATCAGGATATCTCATTGCTGCTGGAGAAAGTCCTAAGGAAAGCTTTCAAGAGTTTAGATAAGGTGCATGGATCAAGGGATTATTACCACATGAAGAATGAGTTCAAGTATGAGATAGTGCCTGTGCTTGACATCAGAAAAAGCAGCCAGGCAGTCAATGTGACAGACTGCAGCCCTCTGCATGTGAAGTGGGTAAACAAGTTCCCTAAGATGAAGAAAGAGATAATGCTGACAAAGGCTTTCTGCAAGTCAGCAGGGGTGTATGGGGCAGAGTCTTATATCCAGGGATTCTCAGGACATGTTGTGGATATAATCACAGTATATTATGGAGGATTCCTCAATCTCCTGAAAGAATCAAAGAGATGGAAGAAGAAAGAGATAATAGATTATTATAAATACCATAAGGGCAGGGCAATGTTCAACCTCAACAGGTCAAAGACCCAGTCTCCATTGATTGTCATTGATCCAGTGCAGCCTGACAGGAATGCTGCAGCTGCGCTTGGAGAAGAGAAATTTGAGCTTTTCAGGAAGAAAG
>JAHJCS010000052.1 GCA_018812465.1 Nanobdellota archaeon
CTTGACAGGATTCTTGGAAAGAGCGTTCTTTTAAGGCAGTTAAAACAGCAAGTTAAGCTTACCAGTTTTATTTAAGAATTAAAATTCTTCAAAAAACATAGTTTTAAATATAACCTCTTTGCGAGCAAATATATGCCCCCAATATTTTATCCAGAATGGTACGCTCGTTTTGTATCAAGGACAGACGAGAAAGAACTTCTTCCAAAAGAATTGGAGAAAATCTTAGGTGAGAACAAAGGAGGCTCTTGTCTTGAGATAGGTTTGGGAATAGGGCCTCATTTTGCTGAAGTTCTTGCACCACACTTTGATAATTATCAGATTATTGAGAAGAGGAAAACAGATCCTAAACTGCCCAAAGGAGTTCAGCTTGTCAATGCTGACTGGGAGCAGTATAAATCAGAGCAGGGATCTGATGTTATTATAGCATCTCATGTCATCTATTATTTCAAGGACTTAAAGAAAGGAGTTGATAAAGTAATTGATAGCCTCAATGATAAGGGCAGAGCATTCTTTGTTGTCAATGGCGCAAACAATAATTATGGTGCTTTGAAGAGCGCATTTGAGGTTTTGAGAAATCACAACCAACCTACTGAAAAATTACCTAAGTACACATTCACATATCACCGGCTTATGGAAGCACTTAACGGAAGAAAGTTCAAAGAACATGTAGTTCCTACAGCTGTGAGTTTCTCATCACCTGTTGATCTCTTTGAGACTCTCAAGATATCATTTGACAATTATCCAGGCACCTATGACCTTATGAAAGGGACAATGGTGGCGTATATAAAAGATAATCTCAGAGGAGACAGATTCTACATAGACCAGAAGATAATAGAGGTCTCTAAATAAAAATCTTGAACAATAAAGCAGCAATGATAGCTCCATTCACCGCTTCCATCATCCACACTGGAATAAACTTCTTCTTTTTGTAATAATAATATGCTATTAGCGGAGACTGGACAACCAGGACAACAGCATATGAGATGAGGTATATTGCTATCATACTGCCAAAGAATATGAATATCCCTATATTGAAGACATAATGCATCACCTTCAGCGCAGGCTTAGCTCCTTTCAGGGCTTTGAATACCATCTGGGCAACAAGGTTGTATGTAACCACCATGACAAGCAGAGTGAAAAGGCTTGTGGAGTCAAAATAGACAAGAGCAATATCAACTATGGCAACCCCCATCTGCACATAATGGTTGCTGATAAATGTCTTCTCAATCTGTTTTGAAAGCTCTATTATCGCATGAGAGATTCCTGGAACAAGCTTTACGCTGAGTATCAGGCCATACAAGATGAGCAGCGCATATATCTCATCTCTGCTGGGTGTAGTGATAAGGACCATCAGGTCAATGAAGAAAAGCATCCATAGGGACCTCTCCAGAAGCTCTGATGTGAAAAGGTATTTCTTGAGCATATCAAGGAACATATTATGCTTCTTTGATGCTCTCTCACTGTAACCATACTTCAGTTTTGAATAAGCCAGCCAGATATTCACTATAAGAAACACAACTACAAGAGCTGTGTATGAAGTGGTCTTCACAGTCTCAAAGAATCCCAATGCAAAGCCTTTTGTTATAAGGAAGAAAACCCACACAAAATGGCCATAGATCATGAATGGATTAAAGCTCACTGACTTTATGTAGCTCCACTCTGCTCCAAGGCTGAGATGCGGGAAATGGATTGGGTTAAGATTGAAATCAGCAAGACCAATCAGAGCTAGAGCAGTGAGAACAAGCACAATATACTCTATATTCTCTGCCAGAGTGAATATAAGGAACTCCACATTGAGCTTCTCAAAGTTAGGATTGTGTTTTAAGGCTTCATACCTCTTTTCAAGATGTCCCTTCATAATATGATGGAGAAAGAGGGGTTAAATAAAGGTTACGGAAATCAGCATTAAATCAATTCATCTATTGCTTTCAAACTTCTCAGAGCAGTCTGCACTGCAGAAATAGGTCTCTTCATCACTTGGTTCGCCAATAGCCAGGAACTCTTTACCGCATATTTCACACTTGACGATTTTTTCTGTGAGAAAATCCATTGCACCCACCTAGCTTATCCAGACCTTAACTTATATATAGATATACTATATAGATATATAAATATTGTGCTTAAAACTGCTGTCAGGTCTCATCAAGCTCTTTCCTGAACCTTGTTATTGTCTTTATGACATGTTCATTCTGTGTTGCAAGTATTGATGATGTCTTGTCAAGTATGTCCTTTGCGCAGGCCTCAAATCTCTCTGTGGATACAAGCTCTTTAGTGTCTACTGGTTTCTTCTTTTTTACTGCTGTCTTCCATTTTGCGAACAGCTCTTGGGTTCTTCCAGGGACCTGGTCAATATCACATTCAAGTATTTTTGCAGTCTGCTTCAGTATATCTTCTTCCTGTTTTGCTTCTTTGCATGCTGCTTTTCCTGCTGTGAATGTTATCCTGACAATTCCATCCTGTATCTTTGCTGACTTGAGTATCTTGATCTCTCCTGCCTCTCCAGTTGAGTTCAGGTGAGTGCCTCCGCATGCCTCAACATCAACCTCAGGTATCTCAACGACCCTGATCATCTTTCCAGGCACTGCTCCTCCCTGATAGATTGCCATGCCATATCTCTTTTCTGCCTCTTCTCTTGGAAGGAAGGACTTCCTTATAGGTATATCCTCTTTCACAAGCTTGTTTGCCTCTTCCTCAATCCTCTTGAGCTCTTCATCTGTGAGGCTCTGGTAATGTGTTATATCAAGATGCGCCTTGTCTTCTGTCTTCTTTGCGCCTGCTTGGTTGATGTGTTTTCCCAGCACCCTTCGTGCAGCTGCATTGACAATATGTGTCGAGGTGTGATGCTGAGCAAGCTGTTTTCTCTTCTCAAAGTCAACTGTGCCTTTCACATTGCTGCTTTCCTCAAATCCAGGTTCTTTCTCCATGACATGGACAATGACTCCACCTTCTTTGAAGACATCCACAAACTTCTCTCCATTCAATGCTCCACTATCATGAAGCTGGCCTCCTGATGTAGGATAAGCAGCTGTCTTATCAAGCACAACATTCTTCCCTATTATCTTTAGCACCTTTGCCTCAAATTCTATGCAACAGTAATCTCCAAAATACAATGCCTCTGTGTCAGGCAGGTCATCAAGCCCAAGCTTCTCCATCTTCTTGGTTGCGTGCTCCTGCTCCTTTTTCTCATGAAGCTCAGCAACCCTTGCATAGAAATCCTGAGGAACATCTATCTTATTGCCCAGTTTGCTGGCCTCTTCCCTTATTATCTCTGGAGATATTCCCTGGCTGTCATAAAGCTCAAGGAATTTCTTATGTGTTATCTCCTCTTTCTTGATCATCAGGCCTTGGACTATTGTCTTTGTCTTCTGTTTTGTGGCCTCATATTTGCTCTTCTCAACATCAAGAATCTTGTGCACAGAATCCAGGTTCTCAGAAAGCTCTGGGAACAATGGCTTTAAGTATTCAGCATGCCATGCTGCGACCTCAGGAAGCTTTATATCCCATCCATATCTGTCAATGAATGAGAGAGCTCTTCTGAGTATTATCCTTAGATTGTATCCTCCGCCAACATTGGATGGCAAGGCGCCATCGCTCAGAGCAAAAAGAAGACTTCTTGTGTGTTCCCCTATTGAGTATATTGCAGAGAGAGGCAGGACCTTCTCCTTCAGCTCTTTCACATCAACACCTACTTTCTTTGCCACATCTGACCAGGTCTTGTTTATATCTTCAACCTCATCAACATTCAGGTAGGATGAGTATGGAAGGAACTTTTTCATTATCTTTTCATCAACTTTGATTCCTGTTGTGCCATACAATTTCTTGCACACTGTCGGGAAAGTGGTCTCATAGCTTGTTGATTTTGCCATTGTGAACCATGCATTCCTCTCATGGCCCATACCCATATCAAGCACTTTGAGTTTGAGCTCTTTTGGTCCTGATGGGGTTACCTCATACATCATATAGACCTGGTTGCCAAGTTCCAGTCCTCGTGAGAAATATTCCATGCATGGTCCGAAGTTGCCTCCTCCTGCCCATGCATCTTCATGGAAAGTGATCTCTTTGTTAGGAAGCCCAAGTCCCTGTTTGAGCCAGTTGTGTATATCCCCAAAGTATTTTGCCTGGTTCCATTCTTCTGGAGGCATGAATGCATGCTGGCCTATCATCACAAAGCCAGTGTAATGAGCTCCTGTTATTCCGACATTATCAATATCATTGAATCTTAGGCAGAACTGAGGAACCACTAGAGGATTTGCAGGAGGCTTAACTTCTCCTGAGACAACATAAGGCTGGAAATCACAGATAGATGCCATGACAAAATCCATATCATCACGCCATCTTGCCACAACAGGATATCTTTCTATTGGAGTATAACCCCATTTCTTGAACAGCTCAGCAAACCTCTTCCACACCTGAACATAATCAAGCTGGTTCTTTGCAGGAGTACCTTCAAAGAATCTGAAACCTCCTGAGCATGCTGGATCACCGCATGTCATCTGGTCTGCATTGACTGTCCAGAAGAATGTTCCGCACTTGCATTGCTTTCTCATGAATCCTTCTTCCTTGAGGACAGAAGTTGCATAATATTTCTCAGGATCCTTTGAGGCCTTTGCCTTGAAGTCCTTTTTTATCTC
>JAHJCS010000053.1 GCA_018812465.1 Nanobdellota archaeon
AGCTCAACACCTGCTCTCATGCACTGTTCCCTCAGTAAAGTATACCTCGGATCCTGCCTTACATCAACTGCTGCCTCTGGATGAGGCATCATACCAAGCACTCTTCCTGAAGGATCTGTGATTCCAGCAATATCATTCATTGAACCATTTGGATTTGCTTCATATCCAAAATGATCACAAATGCTTCCTCGAACATATCTAAAAGCCACCTGCCCTGCTGATTCAAGAGCGCTGAGCACTTCAGGGCTTGCATAGAAATTCCCCTCACCATGCCTTATCGGCATAGCTGCCTGTCTTATTCCCTGAACCCATGGGCTTTTTCCTTCTGCTTCAAGATCAACCCACCTGTCCATGAACCTTGCTGTCTTGTTGTGCTTCAAGGCAACCTGCCTGTCGCCATAGTCAGCATCTCCTATAGGAAACATCCCAAGATTGGATAGTGCCTGATAGCCATTGCATATTCCTATAATCAGTTTGCCTGCATGCACAAACTCATACACACTGTCACCTAGATTATTCCGTATCTTCCATGCAAGGGCATTTCCTGAGCCAGTATCATCTCCCCATGAGAATCCTCCGTCAAATGCAGCAATCTGGTAATTCTTCAGATTGTCTGCGCCAGTAACAAGATCATTGATATGGACTCTTTTTATGTTTCTGTCAGGAACTCCTGCCAGCCTAAAGGCATGCTCTGTCTCATCCTGGCAATTTATTCCATATCCGCTCAAAACCATTACTCTTGGATCTGCCATCAGTATCCCTCAAAAGTGCTTCTGTAATGCTCAAGCATTGTGTCAACATCTGTCCTTATTATCTCATTCCCTTCAAGGCCTCTTACCCTGAAATCTCCTGAAGTTGTCACGCCGATATTAGCATAGGAGTCAACACCATGCTTTTCCATGATTCTTTTGAATTTGCCATCCATGTTAGGGGCTATTGTGACAACAAATCTTCCATTGCTCTGTGATGCAAGAGCATAATCATTCCTTGATGCAGTTCCAGGAAGGTTCTCTAATGATACATCCATGCCGAGCTTTCCTGCCATCGCTGTCTTTGCAAGAGCAGCTCCAAGCCCGCCTATATCAACGCTCTTTGCAGAGGCAATCACGCCCTCTGCAATGCACTCTTCCATAGCATGGTAGAGTCTTCTGTTCTTCTCAATATCAACCTTAGGGACTGAATTTCCTGTGTAAGCAGTGCCTCTTTCTTCCTCTCTCTCCCCAACCATCGCAAAGTATTCTGATGAGCCCAGTTCATCATGGGTCTCTCCAAGAACATATACTGAATCGCCTTCAAATTTAGCGTCAATTGATATTGCATTGTTTGATTCCATTACGCTCAATGCTGTGACAAGAAGTGTCGGAGGCACAGCATAATGGACAGGCTTTCCATCATTATCATATCCTCTGAAGTCATTGAACATGCTGTCTTTTCCTGACACAAAAGGGGTCTCATAAGCAGTTGATAAGTCATAGCATGCCCTGCACGCCTCTTTCAGCTCGCCAAGCCTCTGAGGATCATTTGAGCTTGACCAGCAGAAATTATCAAGCAATGCAAGGTTCCTGAAAGTAGCTCCTCCTGCGATCGCTCTTCTCACAGCAGTATCAATAGCAGATGCTGCCATATGATAAGTGTCAATATCACTGTAAGTGGGATTTATTCCCTGGGAAACAAGGACGCCTTTGTCAGAGTTCAGGTCAACTCGGGTAACTGTCGCATCACCATTGACTCTTCCTTTTCCCTGCAGAGGCTTAAGGACAGAACCTCCTTTTACCTCATGATCATACTGCTGGACAATATATTCATGGCTTGCGATGTTCTTTCTTGCAAGCATATCATGAAGCATGTCAGTAAGGTCATCCAGCAATGGAATACCAGGCTCTTCATGCTCAGCCTTGTCATATTTTGTCTTCATCGGCCTTACTGGAACACCATCATGGAGGAAGTCCATATCAATGTCCATGATATCTTCTCCGCGATAATTGACAACACATCTTCCTGAATCATTGAACTCTCCTATGACTGTCGCTTCAACACCATGTTTCTTCATTATTGCCATGAACTGATCCAGTTTATCAGGCGCAACAGAATAAGTCATTCTTTCCTGTGACTCTGATATCCAAGTCTCAGATGGAAGCATTCCTGAATATTTCAGGGGAACATCATCCAGAATGACCCTGCATCCTCCTGTTTCCTTTGCCATCTCAGCAACAGAACATGATAATCCTCCTGCGCCATTGTCAGTCTCACTGTTGTATAATCCAAGGTCTGCTAATTCAAGCTGGGCATCATGAAGCTTTTTCTGGGTTATTGGATCGCCTATCTGAACAGCTGTTGCAGGGCTTCCTTCATCCATTGCTTCTGAGGAGAATGTGGCTCCGTGGATTCCATCCTTTCCAACCCTGCCGCCAGCCATTATGATATAGTCGCCAGCCTGCGCTTCTTTCACGTGCTCAGGCGCAACAGATGGATTCCTTTTTATCAGGCCGACTGTCCCTACAAACACAAGAGGCTTTCCGCTGTATCTTTTCTCATACACATTGCCAAAGAATGATGTCGGAATTCCAGAGCAGTTTCCGCCAACCCTCACACCGTCAATTATTCCCTGAAGCATCCTTCCTGGAGAAAGCATCGGCTGGGTTGAACCAGCTCCTTTGTATAACATCTCATACACTTCTGGATCGCCCACGCAAAAAGGCGCTGCAAGATTTATGACGCACTTTCCTCCTTTATCAGTACCCATGGGATCCCTGTTCACGCCGACAATTCCAGTTATCGAGCCTCCAAAAGGGTCAAGAGCAGATGGTGAATTGTGGGTCTCAACCTTATAGCATACATCAAACTCATCATTGAACCTGACAACACCAGCATTGTCAGTGAATACAGATATGCAGATGTCCTCTTCACCCTGGGCAACCATTTTCTGCCTTACTTCCTGCGTAGCTCTCTGGATGTAATGCTTGTATAATCCATCAGGAATGTCATCATCCATTGGATCTGCAAAGATTGTGTGCTTGCAGTGCTCTGACCATGTCTGGGCAAGCGACTCGACTTCAATATCAGTTGGTTTTCTTCCTTTTTCTTTGAAGTGATCCCTTATCACACGCATGCTTTGCAGGTCAAGCGCAAGAGGCCCTCTTCTTTCTGTCTTGAAATAGCCTCTGGCCCTCTGGAAATAATCCCCTCTGCGCAGAGGATCATCCTTATACTGTCCCATAGATTTAATGAACTCCTCTTCTGTAAGCTCTCTGTCATGGTCTTTCACGCCCATCTTGCCGATTCTTTGGAGCTCAAGATCATCAACATCAAGATCAACATAATCTGCTTTAGGATCAACAGTTGCTGTGACTTTTGGGACAACAGCACCCATGCCTCCATCTTTCATGTACTGCTCATGGCTTTTTACAGTGATCCTCTCAATCAATGGATTTGCCACTGCTTCTCCGATGGCCTTTGCATCTGCAAGAGTCAATTCTCCTGAAACAAAAAGAACATAAGAACTATGGGCACTCTCTCCTTTGGCATAAGGTGATCTAAGAGCATCTTCTGTCATCTCTCTGACTGTAGTTCCGATATTGTCTGTCACACCTGGCCTGAATCCGACTTCAATAGCCCAGCTGAAATCAGAAGGAGACAGACCATTATCAGTCTTAGAATCCTGGATTATTGGATTAGAAAGCTGGGAAGCCACCTTCTCAAGCTGTGAGGGTTCCAGCTCCCTGTCAATAGTGTATGCATCAACCCTGTCTAGACCATCAACAGAAAACCCTGCCCGATTTAATCTATCTTGTAGAACTACTGCTCTTGCATCGTCGTGTGTGCTGACTTCTATCCTGTGAGCCAATCATATCCCCCACTTCTCTGTGAAAGTCGCCTCTTTTTCAGAATGGAAGATAAAGATGATATAAATAGTTTACGATTATTAGCTACTCTCAAGTAAATTCATAATCGTTCGGTGAAGAAAAGATAATCTTTAACGCATCTTATGAATTATTTAATGGTGCAGAATATTCCTAGCCTCGCCCTAACTCGAACAACTGCCAGAAGCAGGCGAGGTGAGGCTTCTTTTGCAGGCAACAACAATGGCCGAATACTGAGTGTAGAGGGAAAAACCATACACAGTGTGGTTTTTTCCTTTACGAACAGGGCAGATTGAGCGCAGCGAAATCTGACCGTGTATGAGTCCATTATTGTTGTTGCCTATATTAAAATGATTAATCTTTACTTATCAAAGCCAGGAGTTTGCACAAGTGATATCAACAAAGAATACAAAAATATACTTCATCATATTGCAATAAAGGCAAACATCATAGTGAGCAGCCATAAGAACACCTGGTAATTTATCAGCGTCACTATTATGAACACAGGAATGTATTTCAGCCCGCTCTTGATATTTCCCCTGCTTATCAAAGACACGATCATTGATGAGAACACAGCTATCACTCCAAGCGCTAGCTTAGAGAAGTTGACGAAGTCAGCTGGATTGATGGATACCTCAGAAAGGTTTATTGGAAGAGCGCTTGACCCGCCGGTTGATCCTCCTAGCTGTCCTGCAAAAGAACTGATTATAGTTAGCAGCTGGAAAGAGAGAGCAAACAATCCTGGAGCTATCGCAAGGACTATGAATGTTATGAATATGACATAGGATGTGACTGACGCTGACATCTCTTTCTTGAGAGTCTTTGCCTCATTGATGTTCTCTATGACCTTATCTATTAAGTATACAATCCTTCCTCCGCTCTTCATTCCCTCGATGATGAGGTCAAATGACCTTCTCAGCATTGCTGAATCATATTTCTTTGTGAACTCAAAGAGAGCATCCTCAACATCCTCTCCAGTCATGACTTTCTTTGCAGCTATCTCTACCTCATTAGCAAGCACTCCGAACCTTGGCCTTATCGCATTCCAAAGAGCCCTGTCAAATGACATGCCTCCCCTCAGATTTCCGCCAACAAACTGCAGGAACTCCGGCAAGATATCCTCTATCTCTTTAGTCCTCTTGAAGATTATCAGATCAAGATAGAAATAGACAAGGCCCATGACAATAAGGGATAATGCTATCAGGAATGTGAACACAACCACAAAAGACCCCAAGCCTAAGTACAGCAGTGTGCCCATGGCATCCACTGATTTGTCCCTGAGCCAGCCATATGGAAGATAGAAATAGAACACAATTGCAACAGCAAGACATGCATAGAACAGGGCTCCGAAGAACTTGTAATTCACCTCGAATATACCTGCTTTCATAAGGTAATCCCTGAGGTGCGGCCTAATCCTTTCAGGAACAAGCGCTTTTCCCCATTCTTCAAGGAAGAACAGTCTTTGTTGGGATTTCATACCTCCACCGTGGGTCTTATTGATTTGAATAATGTGATGAACATGAACTGCATGAAAGCAAGAGCGCCTGCAGCTGCGAGAAGATACCTGAATGATATTGCAAGTGAGAGGAAGCTTGCTATGATTATGAAGAGTGTCATGCCCAGTGCTGGCACAACTATACCTATAAGCATATAGAACATTGCCATTGAGTTCAGCTTCTTGCCATACTCTTTTATCTCGATGACCTGCTCTGTCGCTATCTGCTGAAGTATTCCCCTGAGAGTGTCTGTCACATCTATCCCGGTCTTGAGGGAGTTTGTTATCTGGTACAGGATCCTCCTGAACTTATCTGAAGGGCTCAGCTCAATGGAATTCTCAAGAGCTTCTTCTATGGGTGTTCCCAGATTGATGTCATCTACTATCTCCTGGAAGTATTTGCCTGCAGCACCATGCGCCTGAGCTGCATCACTGAGAGCATTAAAGAATGGAATTCCAGACTCAAGCTTCACAAGAATAAATCTTCCTGCGAAAAGAACCTCCCGGTCAATCTCCTTACGCCTTCTTTTTATCTGCACATCAGGAGTGTGCATCATGAAGTAGAAGAATCCTCCTAAAAGCACTGGAAAAGCCAGGATAGCAAAAGCGATGTTCGCTTCAAAAGCACTCAGCATGAAGAAAAAAGTTAGGGTCAGGACAGATGCTAATGTGAGAGCTGCCTTAGCAGATCTATTCACAAATTCCTCAGGCTTTCCAGGAGTATGAGCTATCTTGAGCTTCTGCCTGATCTCAGGAAATCTGCTGAGGTATATCTTTCCGATATTGATAATGATAATCACCTAATTATCTGTTCATTATATCCTTACGGATGTCAAGCTTGTTAGTGTAATAACGTGCCATGATATGTCCTATGTCGTGGACATTGGTTATCTTCATCTTGACAAGGGCCTGGAGCACAGCTATCTTCTCTCCCAGATCCTTGTTTATCTCTTTCTCTGTCAGTCCAGTGTAAAGATTTAATGTCTCGAATGTCTTTTTTGGCATCTTGAGCTTCTTGAGCTGGTCAGAATGCACATCAAGCTGCATTATGACCTCTGGATCTCCATTGTCTTTTATCTCAGCAAGCTGGAGTGTCCTTCTTTTTCCAGTCCTTCTGTTCCTGTTCTGGACCATGAGTATTCCAAGAGCTGAGATGACTGTCTTTGGAATATTTATCGGAGGGTTTGTCAGCCTGTCGACTGTCTCCTTTGCATTGTTTGCGTGGATAGTAGCGTACACAGAGTGTCCTGTATGCATTGCCTCGAAAAGAACCTCTGCTTCTTTCTGTCTTCTTATCTCTCCCACAAGGATTCTGTCAGGCCTCTGTCTTAGGGCGTTCACAACAAGGTCAAGCATGCTGACTCCTCCTTTTCCCTCTGGATTAGGCATCCTTGTTGTCATAGGCACCCAGTGCAGCTGTTTTGGAAGAGTAAGCTCTCTTGTATCCTCTATTGAGATTATCCTCTGATTAGGTGGAAAGAAGTTTGAGATCACGTTCAGTGTGGAGGTCTTACCTGATCCTGTTCCTCCTGCGATCAGTGTTGAGAACTCATTCTGTATACCCAGCCAGATAAAAGCAGCTGCCTCAAATGATATTGTGCCTGCAGCTATGAAATCAGTTATTGTCCATGGCTTCTCAGCGAACTTTCTTATTGTGATTGTGTTACCAAAGTCAGATATTGGATGAAGTGTGGCATTGACTCTGTCTCCTGTCCTAAGATGAGCATCCATAAGAGGATTCAGAAGGGTTATCTCTTTACCCACATCCCTGCCTATCATGGTTGAGTAATGCCTTATCCTTGCCTCAGTGGGCAAGAGCACATTTGTCTTGAGCCAGCCATGCTTCTTATGATAGACCCATACAGACTCCTTGCTGTTGTTGATGACAAGCTCCTCAAGATTCGCGTCCTTGAGCAGTATCTCTACATCCCCAAGGCCCAGGTTCTGCCTGATCACATAGCTGATAAGAACATCTTTTGTTGCCTGGTCAAGATTAGTGAAGTATTTTGAGATGAGCATCTCAATCTCTTTCTCGAATTTCTTCCTGATCAGGTCAACGCCCTCTTCTGTTGTGACATCCTCCATCTCGACATTGACTTTAGAGATGAACTCTTTCCTTATCTTCTCAAGGATTATCTTTGTTGTCTGGCTTATGTTAGATATAGAGATGTGATAATTGGGCACAAAATCCTCTTCTTTGAGAAATATATCTACCCGAGTAATAAGATTTCCTAGCCTGATCTCATAGCTGTCAATAGTCTCTATACCTTTCTCTTCAGGCATTCTCCACCTCTTTTTTTAATTAATAGCGAACTAAATGAAGTATGATTGGTGAATAATTGATATCTGATTTATCCAAGAGGATGATATTTCTTTTTCAGATATTCCATTGCACTCAGTATCTTAGGCTGCTCTTTCTCTTCTGAATATGAACCTGAAGGATGTATTCCAGGCATTGAGGTCTGTTCTATGATATGATTCTGGTTCTGCTCATGCTCCTTTATCTCTTTGGATTTCTGAATCTCAGGCATCTTCTTCTGCTCAACATGATTCTCAACTTTCTCTCTGACAGCAAGGCCAGTCTTTGGCTCTAATCCTTTGAGAAGATCCATGTAAAGCAGGCATTTTCCGTGCACAAACCTGAATAGCTCTATATCCTCAGGATACCTCTTCAATAATTTGCCATGGCTGTCTATTATCAGGCTCAGCGACTGCTTAAGCTTGTCATATTCCTTGTTGTTTGCGTATTCAGGGAGCTTCATTACCTCGCTGTAGAGCTTAAGCTCCTCATAGATCTTGTAAAGCTCTGTGTAGAGCATTGTCTTCTTCTCAAGGAAGCTTAGAGGAAGCTCGTGATAAAGCCTGTATGCAAGCAGGTACTTTTCCTTCACATTATGGAACTGTTTCTTTTTTATCTGATCATGGATGACCACAAGAAGCTTGAGCAGCTCAGTGTATAATTTCTCTGTCTCAGTATCAGCTTCGCCTATGAGAGGTCTTGTTTCTTTTGAGAGGATGTCCTTGTATAGCCTGATTATCTTGTCCCTTATCTTCAGGTTTGTCTCTATAAAACCTTCTGGGAAAGAATTATAGACATTGATTATCTCCTTGTATGCCTCTTTTGCCAGATCAATCTCATTCTCCTTGATGTAGTTCAT
>JAHJCS010000054.1 GCA_018812465.1 Nanobdellota archaeon
ATATAAAATATCTGAGAGAGTGCTGTCGCTCCCATTGAGATCTGCACTGTCTGTGTTGCAGCAGTAGGGCTTATGAAGAATGGGACTGAAAGCGCATCTCCTCCTGTGGTCACTACATTTCCAGCCCTATTTGTCACGACAACAGGGCCGACTGTCACATCTGAGCTGTTTGTCGTGATGACAATGCTATTGTTGAACACGCTGTTGTTCAGATCAACAAATGTGACCAGGACATTCATGCCAGGGGCAGCAATGTCAGGATACATATAGATGACATCTCCTGAAGCCAGGTTATGTGCATATTCCACCTCTTCGCCGAACTGGAACCTGAGGTGATGGCTTCCCTCTGTCAGCACCTTGCTTGTCTCAGTACCTGTGTCCCTGCAGCGGTAGTCAGGAATGAACACAGAGCCATTGACCCAAGTGTAGTTCTGGGTGTTATTTCCGCACTTCAGCACAAGAAATTTCAGGTCCTCTGTCTCATTGCCATCACTCCATGTTGTGCCGTTCACAGCAGTTATTGTGAGATTGGCCCTTCCTCTGGTCGTGAACTCAACAGTCCAGTTGCCTCCCACTATAGGATAGGACTGCACATTGAGTATTGTTATTGACTCGCCAAAGCCAGGGTCATCAGGAGTGAGCGTGAAGGTATAATTCTCTCCAGGAGTTAGGTTCATCAGCCTTGTCCATTCTCCGTCGCATCTCTGCTCTGAGAAGTTCCATTCCTTGCATTTGTAGAGGTCTGTTCCCTCTGCAGTCACAGTCACATTTCCTTCTGAGAAGTTGATGGGTGTTGGGTCAATCGCATATACCTTGACAAACTCCTTCTCGGTTATCTTATCAGGCGAAACTTCATCTATCCTGAGGAAATCAGTTGTGTTCTCTGTAACATCAACATCATTGAGGGTGATGTTCACAACAGAGCTGTTCTCAGGGATTATCTCAATGTCATATTCTCCTTTATCTAGAATGGCATCATCTTCACCATCCAGATCCCTGAGTTTAACTTTGTCCTTGTATATCCTTATCTTTGTGTTGACCCTGTCCTTTCTGCTGTTCTCCACTCTCAGGGATATCTTCCTGTCTCCGACAGATGCATTTGTCTGGTCAGAGCTGCCAGAACGCATTGTGTAGCTGATCTTTTCTATCACAAGCTCTGTGCCTTCATCTACTTCAGCAACTAGACTGAATGATTCATCATCATAATTCCTGACAAAACATGTCTTAGAGCATAGCTTATTGAATTCAATGACCTCAACAGTTGTGTTGACAAACCTTGCAGGCAGGCTTGCCCAGTCGCTTCTGACAATATCTGAATAGATGTTCTCAGCATCAAGGCTGTAATTAGCATACATCACCTGCGCACTCACTTCATTCTCAAACCCTGCGCTATATCTTCCAAAATAAAGCTCAAAAGGTGACAGCCATTCTTTTCCTGATGGAAGGAGCTGTGAGAAAGCACAGCAGTCATCATCACCATTGCATATTGCAGTTGAATCTCCATCATTTGAATCCACTTTCCAGATTGTGCACAGCTTTGACTCATCAATATCCCAACTGAATCCTGTGCCTTCGACTGTGAAGTCTATTATCCCTTCAAGCGTTGCAGCTCCCCTGTTGTTTCCCCAGTCTGAATCTGATCTATATTTCAGATCAATTGAGATTGTCCTGTCAATCTCTTCTGATTCATTGTCTGTTTCAGTTTCATCAGTTGATTCTTCTGATTCTCCTGGTTCTGCATCTTCATCTGCAGATTCCTCTGGAATGTCTGCAATGAATGTTGAAGTGCCCTGTTTGTTTATCTCTTTCTCTGTGATGATTGAGTATCTTTTTCCGTCCTTCTCAAGGTATAATGCTGCATTCCCATCTCCTTTGAGGGTTCCGCTCACCTTAATTGACCTTATCTCGCCAGTATGCTCTGGAATCCATGTGTAGATATTATGAGAATCAGAGTCTGTGAAGGCATGTGTAAATGTATGGTCTATATTATCAGAATATTCAGAAGTCATGAACTGGGTTGCAGCTCCAAAACCTGCTCCAGATCCAGGAGTCAGTGAGTAGCCTGCTGCTATCGCTATCATGAACAGCAAAGTCAGGAAAGCATATTCTGCTCTCTGTCTGAACCTCTGCCTCCCATGGCTCTGTTTTACAGAGCTATATTTTCCAGGGATTCTACCCTCAGTAATAACCCTCTTTCTCCCCATTTTCCTCTTTTTTTTGCTTGTTGTTTTGCATATTGATTTCAGTATTGACATCAATGCCACGCTTCTTCAGCTCTTCAAGCATGAACAGTTCAAGCTGCTTTCCTATCTTAAGTCCTTCTTTGTCGCACACCTGCTTGAAGAGGTCTTTGACTGCTTTGTCTACAGAAACAGTTAGTTTGTCATTACCTTCTTTCATTTGTACGTACAGATACGCTTATGGACGTTTATATACATATTGTATACGTATTTAGTGGTAGGAATACGTTTTTATTTATAAATGTTTTGTAGATTAGTATACATAATAGTACCAAAAGCATATATAATCCTTGGAAAATAGAAACAAGATAAGTATAATATAATAATCTGAAGAATATGCAGAATTATCAGGAAACCCAACCTCTCCATCAAACAAAGATTTAACCGCCAATGCATTGCCTGATGAACAGAGCATAAATGTTGCGCATACAAACAAACACACTATTAATATTATTTTAGATATAAACCTATACATACATTTTATCCTTATTAAAATCATTTAAATTATAATTAAGTATTCGGCATAATAGCACATGGAAAACTAAAAAACAAGCTA
>JAHJCS010000055.1 GCA_018812465.1 Nanobdellota archaeon
TCCTAACAATCTATATCAATGCTTACCAGTCTTACTTATGGAACACAGCTGTAAAAGAGGTTTCCTTAGTAAAACCAGGCAAGAGCGGGAATCAAGCATATTACCTGCTGAAGAAGACAAACATCACAACTATTGATGCTTTGCAGCAGATAGCTGATTTCTTGAGGATTGGGCTGAAGCACATTGGTTTTGCAGGCAACAAGGACAAGAAAGCTGTCACAGAGCAGTGCATCTCTCTTCCAGCAGACCTTCAGAAGAGGCTTGAAGGATTCAAGAGCAAGAATATCCAGCTGGAATTTCTTGGCCGAGGAGAGAGCAGGATAAGCCTTGGAGACCTTGAGGGTAATCAATTTGAGATTATAATCAGGGATGCGTCAAAAGAGCCTAAGAAACTTGAGAGATTCATCAATTATTTCGGAGAGCAGAGATTCAGCGAGAATAATATCACTATTGGAAGGTATATCATCAAGGGAAAGCTTGAGAAAGCTGCTATGATCAATAGAGAGCCTGCTGTCCTGGCGCACCTCAGGCATAATCCAAAGGATTTTGTCGGAGCATTAAAGAAGTTGCCAAAGAAGATCCTAACAATCTATATCAATGCTTACCAGTCTTACTTATGGAACACAGCTGTAAAAGAGTATCTTATGACAGAGAGCGAGAATATTGATGTTGAGATAATAGGTTTTGGCACAGAGTTTGGGAACAAAAGGATAAAAGAGATATATTCTGATCTGATGAGCAAAGAAAAGATTACTCTGAGGGATTTCATAATCAGAAGGATGCCTGACTTAAGCTCAGAAGGAGACAAGAGAAAGATCTTTGTTGAGCCAAAGGATTTGAAGATTGAGAAGATTGACAAAAAGACATACAAGCTGACTTTCTTCCTGCCAAAAGGATGCTATGCGACTGAGCTTATCAGGCAGATGTTTGAGTGAATTATTGATTTATCTAGTCTTTATGGGTAATAGTAACTACAAAATAGTCAAAAAATAGAAAGTTTTTTAAAAGAATACTCCAAACTATATCATATAGGTTCTAGAGCTTATAATGGAAAGATACAGAAATCCCTGTGCAAGGGTTCTAATGGATTTGAAGGGCAAGAATGTAGCCTTATATCATACAAATAACAGCAGTTCTACTACTTATATAGGAGAGTATAATGGTGCCTCAGGCAATATAATTCATCTGGACAAGGCTATTGTTCTGGACCCAAAAGATCCTGACTATAATGATACTCTGGCTCAAGTGCTTGAGGATACAGAAATTGTAAGAAGCCTTTATCCAGGACCTAATGTTAAGATAGAAGTGAAAGAGAGATTAATGCCTTCTGCACAGCTGGAGAGAATGCTCAGCCAAGAATCTTCTGGATACTCTCAGAAATCTTCTGGATTGCCTGCTCGCCATCAACTTCAGCAATAATTCCTTTTCTTGTATAATACTCAATCAAAGGCTCTGTCTGTTCTCTGTAAGTGTCAAGCCTTTTCTGGATGACTTCCTCTTTGTCATCTTCTCTCTGGTAGAGCTCTCCTCCGCACTTGTCGCAGACCCCCTCATTCTCTGGCTTTTTGTCAATGCCATAGATAGCATTGCATTTTCTGCACTGCCTTCTTGAGCTGAGCCTTTTTACTATCACATCATCAGATGATCTTATCAGGAGAGCATGGTCAATCTTTGTGAGCTTGTCCAGAGCTTCTGCCTGAGGTATTGTCCTTGGGAATCCATCAAGAAGAAATCCATTTTTGCAGTCTTTCTGGTTTATTCTCTTCTTTACAATCTCAACAGTGATCTCATCACCAACAAACTTTCCGCCCATTATCAAGTCTTTTACTTTCTTGCCAAGCTCTGAATCCTCTTTCTGTATCTCTCTGAACATATCTCCTGTTGAGATATGGGGAATCTTATAATGTTCAGAAATAAGCTCTGCCTGTGTCCCTTTGCCTGTTCCAGGAGGCCCTAAAAGTATTACATTCACAATATCACCCCAAATAACCTATATCATCAGTGAGCTTTATCTCTTTTCTCCAGGATTCTTTCATGTTCTCTACAACATTTGTCATTTTCTTCTTGATTGAATCCCATTCTTTTGCAGTTTCAGCAATGAACTCTGCTTCTTTCTTCTCATCTGAGCTTATCTCAAGAAGCAGTGATGAGTTATGCATGATCATGAGCTTCTTGTAGAGTTCGAACATCTCACTTTTCTCATTCTCTGAGAACATAGCGCTCTCCTGCATATCTGTAATCA
>JAHJCS010000056.1 GCA_018812465.1 Nanobdellota archaeon
ATACAGCCCACCACAAACTCAGTGACAGCCAATGATGGAGACCACACTCTGAAAGTAAAGTGCAGTGAAGCAATAACATCTGTTCAGTTTAAGGTATTCACAGGCAATGATGATGATACCACAATATTCGATGACCTTAAAGGCAAGGGCTCAGGAGAGAGCATATTCGACTCATTGAATGACAAAAGCATTGTGCAGAAGCTCTCCAGACAAGATGCTGAACAGCTTATGGTGAGCATACTTGACAACTTCGACTTCACAATAACAAGGATTGCTGAGAGGGTGGGCCAGTCATCAATACTCATGTTCAACATAAAGAACTCAATGCCTCTAAAGATAAATGATTTCTCTGTCACTCTTAAGATACCTAAGGATATTGCCAAGACATCTGATAGCATAAGATCAGAGCAGGTCTATGAGGTTGTTGAGGCAGATCCTGTGCTGAGATTCCTTTTCAATGACCTTCTTGCAGGAGACACAGCTACTGTCAGGATGGTTGTCAACAGCTCTGTTACACAGGAGATGCTTGACAGCATAGCAGTTGACACTGATGTTGATTTAGAGACCCTTCTTGCAAGACAGCGCGCAACAGACGAGGCCCTAAAGATATCCAGGCTGTTTGAGGAGTATGAAAAGGATGGCCAGATATACACAAAGATAAGGATGAAAATAAACCCGAACAAGGAACTCAATGGCCTTTCATTATATGAGAAGATCCCAAAATGCCTTGCAAAGCATATTGATGAGATAGAGATGGATGATGTAATAAGGCAGCAGATACAGATAATCAACCCAGACCCTCTTGTGATGTGGCAGTTCGACAAGCTTGCTTCAGAAGAGGAGTTCTCTTATGAGGTCAAAGGAGTCCTGTCAGAGGACTGCAAGAAACAGCTCGCTGCATTAGGAATAGCTGACGAGCTTGGAATAGACCTTGATGGAACAAGCATGTGGAAGATAATACTTCCTCTGCTGTTGATACCCTTGATAGGTGCTCTTATCGTGTTTGTGGATAAGTTTGCTCCAAGAGGTAGGAAGCCAGGAATAAAACCAGAGTCAAAGCCAGCTAAGGATGTAAAGCCTTCAAATGAAGAGAAGAAATCAAAAGTAGAGAAAGCGCCTGAGAAAAAGGTCCCTTCACCCCCTCCAAAGAAGACCTTTGAGGAGAAGCTTGACAGCGAGATAGATGAAGTAACAAGGCAGCTTGAAGAGAGCTTGAAGTGATGTTATTTCTCAGAATTGTATAATCTTCTCAGAACTCAATATCTTCTTTCTTTATTGTCACATCCTCTGGGATGTCTCTTGCTGCCTTCTTTCCTGGCAGAAGATACCAGTATTTTGGGTGCAGGCCGTCAGCAGGGCTCTTTGTCGTGAGCATGTCCTGTGTTATGACTTCTCCCTTCTTGATGTGTCTTGTGGACACTACACTCTTTCCAAGCTTCATTCTTATTGGTTTCTCTGATTCATGTAGTACCTTATGCTCGTTTCCAAGAGCTTTCTCAAAAACCCTAAGATCCCTTCCAAGCTTGATTATTCCTGATGTCTCCAATGATGCAGCATGATCCCCTCCTTTCATTGTCCTGTCAAGAGTGAAGTGCCTTTCAATGACTGATGCTCCCATTGCAGCAGCAGCAAGGGATGTTGATATCCCAAGCTCATGGCCTGAGTAGCCTACAGGATACCCAAATTTCTTGAGTGTATTCATGACATTCAGGTTTATCTCCTCAAACTTTGAAGGATAAGTTGATACACAGTGGAGAAGGATTATCTGCTTGTTCCATTTCTCTATATGTCTAATGGTTTCTTCTATCTCATCAAGCGTGCACATTCCTGTAGAAATCATTATAGGCTTGCCGAATTTGGCAACCTTCTCAAGAAGAGGATGATTAGTCATGTCTGCTGAACCTATCTTGTGAAAGCTTACTCCAAGGTTGTCTATGAATTCTGCGCTCTCTTCATCCCATACACTGGCTGTGAACAATATTCCTTTGCTGTCACAGTATTTCTTCAGCTCTTTATAATCCTCTTTGCTGAGCTCAAGAGCATCTCTGTGCTCTCCATAAGTCTTGCCAAAAGAATGAGGTCCTTCATATGGTTTCTCAAGGCCAGCTTTTGTGAGCATCTTCTTTGCGTTCCTCTTCTGGAACTTGATGCAGTCTGCACTTGCCACAACAGCAAGGTCAATGAGCTTCTTTGCTATCTCAATATCTCCTTGGTGGTTTATGCCTGCTTCTGCTATGAAGAATATGGGTTGGCCTGGACCTATTATCCTGTTTCCGATCTTGACTGTGTTCTCAACCATTTTCAACATTATACCCTTAATATATATAAAGTTTGTTTTAAAATCAGCTAAAATCTTATATTCTATTTATATTCGTTTAACCATATATAAATATTCTGTTTTATACCTATTTCCGGCCTATAATCGCTTCAATAAACCTTTACAACAATATATTCTATGTTCTTGTTCTTTGCATCCATCCTATGTGGAGTCTTTCTTGGAATGCTCACAATATCCCCTTTTTTCAGCAGTCTTGTCTTACCACCAGAAATCTTTTCTCCCCTATACTCTCCTGGGCATTTCCTGGTTTTCTTGACAATCCTTCCGCCAAGAGTAAGCCTTGCACTGCCTTTCAGAACAAAATAGATATCATCAGCTCTCTCATGCATCTCAGCCCTGTTGGCCTTATCTTTTATCTTAACTTCTATTATCTCATAATTCTTTGTTTTTGGTTTCCCAATCATCATATTTTCACTTCTTGTAATGCTTCACATTTGTAGAATAATTCTTCTGCTGCCACTTCTTGAACTCAGCGCACTTCACTGGATCAAGTCTTAGCTCAACAGCCTTTTCCCATATTCCAAGAGAATCCATCATCATATCCATGCCTTCTCTCACAGCGCCTTCACCGCCTCTCTGTTCAGTCATATAATCAATCAGCCCAAGCTTTTTCATGTATATCTTAGACATCTCAGGAGCATTAGATGCTATTATCCTGATGCCAGAATTCTTCAAAAGAGGAATATCATTGATGTCATCTCCAAAGAATGCTATCTCTTCCTTTGATCCAATGCCATACTTCTTCTTTATTTCCTCAAGCACCTCAAGCTTGTGGTCAACTCCAAGGTGTATCTCATTGAACCTCAGCTTCCTGAATCTCTTCTCAACCATATAGGTATCCTCTCCAGATATTATAGCGAATATGTACTGCTTCTGCTGGATATAACCAGCTATCCTCATAAGCTCGCACGCCTGTCCATCATAAGTATGGAAAACCTTGAATTCGTCTCCTTTCTCTGTGTAAGGCATTGTTCCCGGAGTGAATACTCCGTCAACATCAAATACAAGCAGCTTTATTTTGCTCAATCTTTTTTTGTCCATGATGCGCCTCCAATATCCACAAATCTTTCCTTCTCGCCTGATTCTTGCACTGCAAAAGCAATATTAAGGCTTTTCAGTCCCTCATCAAGATCTATTGGAGACTTGCCTTTTTTCAATGCTTCAATGAAACTTTTCATCTCTTCAACATACATATCATTCCTGTCCCATGAGCTGCCATCCCAAAAAAGTTTCTTTTTCTTTGATAAGTTCTCAAAGAACCATAGCTTCTTGCTATGATAATCAAGCTCAATCTCCCCTTTCTCCCCGACTATCTGGCATGTCCTTTTATGATCCTGCATTATGATATTCATATTTATCTCTGCTATAAATCCATCATCATATCTCATAAGGATCTCGACATTATCTTCTGTGGATACCTTTAGGTTGCTTACTTTGCCCATCATAGCACATACCTTTGAAGGTATTCCTTTCATCCATATCATATAATCTATCTCATGTATCAATGAGAGCAGAGGCCCTCCACCCATCTCTTTCCTTGCGCTGTATCCTTTGCTGTAATCCTCTTCTGGATGCCAGTCTGGAAGATACTCACCGACCTGGGCTCTTGCCATATACAGCTTCCCCAGCTTGCCTGACTCTATCATCTCTTTCATCTTCTTTATGCCTGGATGGAATCTCATATTGTATCCTACAAAAGCCACAAGCTTCTTCTTCTTGACAACCTGCCTGAGTTTTTCTATTCCATTTATCTTATGAGTCATTGGTTTTTCAATGAAAAGATTGAATCCTTTCTCAGCAGCCTTCAGGCAGTATTCCATATGCATGCTTGTGGGATTTGTTATGAATACAGCATCATAACCATGTGAAAACGCCTTTTCTGCATCTGTGAATGTTTTTATCTTCACTCCATCAAGCCCTTTCAGCGGCAGATTCCTTTGCCTTAATGAATATATCTCAGAATCAGGAACTATCTTCGCAAGGTTCTTCGCATGTCTTATGCCTATTGAACCTAAGCCTATAATCAGGAATCTCATCTTTTTCCACTCTTATTAGTATTCAAGAATTCTCCTATCATCTTCATATCACACCGCTCTGTGCACTTTAACCCAGGAGTAAGGTCAAAATGATCTTTTCTGAATCTTTCATATTTTGGGCCATTCCATATATCATACAATGTCTCTTTCTTAGCATCCCCTAGCACAATCTCATTATTATAATCTTCCATGCACATCACAACCTCTGCATTGGATTTTATTGTCATGGACATCCAGGGGTGCTTGCATATCTCTGACCAGTGTATTGAGTTAGTGCCATGGAAGTCCTTCCTGTACCACTGCTGGTCCTCGCTCTTCATATAGATATAAACATCCTTTCCCTCAAAAGCCTTCTTCAGCTTTGCATACTCCTCTTTCTGGTTTGGCTTGTTTAGGTCAAGCATTGTTATTATTATTGTGGTCTTGTATCCTTTTTTCTTCTTTATATCAAGAAGCTCCAGTATCCTCTTGTAGCTTTCTGTGAAGTTTGATGCTTTGCCTCTTATTGACTTATGAGTCTCATCATCAACGCTCTCTATAGAATATTTTATGTAGCTAAGTCCGCTCTCAAACATCTCAATAGTCTTCTTGATGTTGATATTTGCTGGATTACAGCTGAAATAAGAGCTGAATCCTTTCTGAGTAAGGATCCTGACAAACTCCCCCATATTAGGGTCAAGGAGAGGGTCTCCATATCCATGAAGCTGGATTACTTTAGGTATGATATACAGGAAGAAATGGTTCTCGCTCATATCATCTTTGCCAATATTATATGTTTTCTGACAGAATTCCTCCCACTTCTTCCAGTTATCTTTTGTGAAAGGCTTTATCTGGTCAACAATCTTGATGAATGTCTCTTTGTCAAGGCTCTCAACAGATCTTGTCATCATGGTCGTCCTTGGGCACATCTTGCATTTCATATTGCAGGCATTGGTTGTCTCAATATTATAGATAACAGGATTCTTGTTCCTCATCTCCTCAAACTTATTCAAAAGAAACTCTTTTGTGAACTTCTCCCCTTTGTTTATCTTTTTCTGGAATTCATATACTCTCATGTAAAAATCAATATCAAACATTTCTGTCACCTTCTGATTTTCCTTTTTCTCTTTCATTCAGAGCAATCTCTGCTACCCTCAAGCTGGTGATTGAATCAATATCAACTGAGTACTTGTAATCCATATTATATCCGATTATATTATCTCCCGTCATCGAATGTTTCTTCATTATAGTGTTATACCTTGCAATGTCTATCGCTCCATTCTGCCAAAAGACATCAGGGAGGTTCTGTCTAAGCCTGTTGTGTGCATCTTTTATTCCTTTATGTCTCATAAGGGGAACCATATACTTGCCTTCAATCTCCCACATTTTGAATGGATTCTCTTCAGGTATAGAGACTCCTCTTATTGAGTCAGCATTTTCATCATCAGCAAGAATTTTGATAGCTTCATCAATATGATCTGTTGTCCTTAATGGTGATGTTGGCCTGAGATGGATGATCAGATCAGGCTTGAATCCTTCATTCTCTTCAAGCCATTTGAGTGCATGCTCAAACACTGGCAGATCTTCGCTGTCATCTTTTGCAAGTTCATCCGGTCTTCTAAAAGGAACTTCAGCTCCATATTTCTTTGAGATCTCTGCTATCTCATCATTATCTGTAGAACATATCACTCTATCAACATACTTGGAATCCTTTGCTGCTTTGATTGACCAGTATATCAGGGGTTTTCCAGCTAATTCTATTATATTCTTCTTAGGAATGGCTTTACTGCCTCCTCTTGCAGTTATCAGCCCTAGAACCTTTTTATCCTTATACATCCATCAGCACCTTTTTATGCCCTTTATCTTGTGATTTATATATTTTTCTGAAACCTGTTTATAATGTCTCTTAATGGCTTAAAACCTCTTTTATAGAATCTAAGACCCTGTCTGTGGCTTTGCCATCCATCTTATAAGCATGCTTATATGAATAATCTCTGCCTTTCTTTAAGAGTTCCTGCACAAATCTCTTATCACTCAATAATTTCTTGATCGCATCTTTAAGCTTATCCGGTGAATAGACTCCCAAAGCAGCACCCTCCTGCACAAATGGAACATGATCTGGTCTTCCTGATACATTAAGCACTATCAATGGTTTGCCCATCATAAGCGCTTCAAGCCCTGTTGTTGAGAACATAGTTATCATTACATCACATGCATTGATGAGCTCAAAAGTGTTGGCTTGCTGAACTGCTTTTATCCTTAGCCCCATCTTCTTGGCCTTCTCATAATAAGGCTTCACTCCTTCAATCTCCCTGGGGTGCAGTTTGACCATCAGCTGAGCATCTTTTATGCTCTTCATAGCGCTGAATATCATATCTTCCTGTCCAGCTATCATCTGTGTGGTCCAGAGAACAAGTTTCTTCTTCCTGTCAAGTCCATACTGGCTGAATACTTTTTTCTTATCAAATGCCTTTCCTCTGGCAAGGCAGTCATACCTTGGCTGTCCTGTCATCTCAATGCTTTTCTCAGGATAGTTTCCTGGAACAGTGAGTATCTCTTTTGTGTAAGGTCCGTAGACAAATGTCTTATCAGCTATTGGGCAGTAAGGCTTCTCCTGTGATAACTCCCCGCTTATATCCCCTTTGATATGTGAGTATTCAAATGCTTCAGGTGTTATATATCCATGCTGCACTGCCATGATTGGTATCCCTTTTATCCTTGCTGCTGCTATGATTGACCTTCCGAATATTGCTGTCTCATCAACTGCGACAATCAGTCTTGGGTTCTCCTTATCCATCATCTCAAGCGCGGTCTCAATATATCTTATTGCCATATAGATTCTATTTCTGAAGACAAACTCAAGCCATGGCCTGAGGAGACCATAGATATTCACACCTTCATAGACAGATGCTTTTTCTATCTTCTTCTTGTCTGCTGATTCCCATTGCTTCCTCACTTCCTCTGCTTTCTTCTTGGAATATCTGTCTGTCCTCCAGGATAAATAATGCTCAAAAGGAATGTTCTCTTTCTTTTTCATCTCTTTCATCTTGCTGAAGCCTATGCTCTTGATAAAATCAATGTCAGTCACAAGAATCTTATGATCTTTCATGGCTCTTCTCACAACATAGCCAAGTATGGCATCCTCTTTTCCTTCGCTTCCGTCCTCTCTGACACACTGCCTGAACCATGAGGTGTATGTTGTGAACATAATATCCCTATTCTCTGCAGAATGTTTTCTGTTAAGCACTCTTGACATCCATTTCCTGAGGCAGTGCTTTGCTCTTAAACCATAATCAATCAGGTAAGGATGCATATGCTGGAAGTTCCTGCTCTTCCTGATCTCTGCTCCAGGATGCAGCTGGCTGACTATCTCTGCGACAGTTGGATTGCAGAAGGCAGTTACTCTTTTGGGCTTTGTCTTCCTGAGTATGATCTTTATTGTGTCAGTATACCAGCATATTGTTTTTACCATATCCCATCTGAAGAAGCTCTGGTAGAGCCAGAAATCAAAGAACCACCATACAGATATGTTCCTGTAGGTTATCTCCTTTATCCTGCTCTTATTGGCCCATTCTCTGAGCCATCTTATTGATTTCTGAGTGAGATCCTTTGACTCTTTCTGCTGCAAGAAATCGTTTATTGTGCTGAATATGATGCCTGCATTCTTCAGTGAGCCTGAAGAAGATTCATTAAGGCTCACAACAACAGAGCTTCTCAGATCCATGCCTTTAAGCTTTTTTGCTGCCTTAGGCTCTGAGACGAGTATCAGACTATCCATAGAACAAGTTATTCCCGGCATATTTATAATGTTTATGCTAGCTTCGCTGCAGCCTGTCCTTGATCCTTTTGGCGATGTCTTCAATCTCTTTTGGGTCCTCATCACCTGCATTATTCGGCTTTCCAGGCTCGAAAGCATGCTTAGAGCTCTCGACCATGTTCTGCACAAAGCTTTCCACAGCATCTCTTGGGCGCTTATTTTCAGGCTCCATAATGAAGAATATGGATAATAAATATATAAATTTATCTCTAAGTTAGGTTACCTCAGCGTTGTAATCATTCTTGATTATGTAATATTTTCCTCGCCTCGCCGATGACAGGCTGCAACCTGAATCTGGCGAGGTGAGGGGTTTCTGCCTTTAAGATACAAATAACTGGGCATGATGCTTCACTCCGCCACCTGTTTATTGCAGCTTGGTCAGGCGGAGCGAGGAAGATTAATCACCCTAAATAACTCAATAAAGTGCAGAAAACCCATATAAGAATTCAATACTTTGAATACCTGTTTACATCTTTATCTTCTTTGGATCAATGCCCTGCATGTATATCTTGTGCCAGAGCTGGAAGTTCATGAGCGTCCACATCTGCCTTGCATAATACATCTTTGACTTTGAGAATCCGTCAAACATCTTCTTTATCTGGTGGCTGTTCATCAGGCCCTGTTTCTTTATCTCCTTTTCAGAGAGGATGGATGATATTGATTCCTTCAGGTCCTTCTCTATCCACCTGTCTATTGGCACAAAGAATCCCTGCTTCTTCCTTGTTATGACCTCTTTTGGCAGGTAGGGTTTCATTGCTTTCTTGAATATGTACTTTCCTCCTCTTCCTTTGAGCTTGAGCTTCCAGGGTATCTGGAATGCAAGGCTCACCACATTGTGGTCGCAGATAGGCACTCTTGACTCTATTGCCCATGCCATTGTTGTCTTGTCCACATGCATGAATATATTGTCTACGAGGAAATGGTTGCTCTCAAGGTACATGACCTGGTCCATGTATTCCTTCTCTGAGCTGAAATACTTTTTTGTGTACTCTTCAACAAGACTGACATCATGCTTCTTTGTGAGGAGCATGCTTCTCTCTTTCTCATCCATTATCGAGACAATGTTTAAGTAGAACTCTGCCTTGTTCTTTGATGATCCTATGAATTCTGAGAACTTCTCTGCGCCTTTCTCTCCGAATGCTGTGAGGAACTTTGAGAACCTGTCAACAATGAAATCAGGCGTCGCTCTTATTGCAAAAGGAAGCATGCTTTTCTTGACAGCTGAAGGTATCATGTTGAACTTCCCGCGATGCTTCAGAAACTCAAAATGCTGGTAGCCTCCGAATATCTCATCTCCTC
>JAHJCS010000057.1 GCA_018812465.1 Nanobdellota archaeon
AATGAATGATATTGCTGGAATCACAGATCCTTCAGGAAGAGTGCTTGGTATGATGCCTCATCCAGAGGCAGCAGTTGATGTAAGGCAGGATCCGAGGTATACTTTACTGAGGGAACAGTGCATGAGAGCAGGTGTTGAGCTGCCAAAAGAAGGGCCTGGTCTTATGATAATCAGGAACGGAGTTAACTATTTCAAGTGAGGTGAAAATATGGAAGAAGCAGTTATGGTTATTGGTGGTGGTGCAAGGGAGCATGTGTTAGCGCATTATCTCTCAAAGAGTTCTCATGTGGGTAAAGTCTTTGTTGCTCCAGGAAATGCAGGAACAGCATTAGAGGAAGGATGTGAGAATGTCTCATTGAAAGTCAATGATTTTGAAGGAATATCCACGTTTGTAAGAGAAAATGATATCAGCCTTACAGTTGTAGGTCCTGAGGGTCCTCTTGCAGGAAAAGGAAGAAAAGATGAAGTCGGTATTGTAGGTTATTTTCATAAGGAAGGTCTGGTAGGCAAAGGCCATATGATATTCGGCCCAACAACAAAGGCTGCTCAGCTTGAGGCAAGCAAGGTGTATTCAAAGGACTTCATGAGCCAGCACGAGATACCTACTGCTGACTTCTGGACTTATCACAGGCCAAGGGACGCTATCAACAGGGCAATTAAGCTTCTTGAAAATGATGGAAGAGTTGTGATAAAAGCAGATGGGCTTGCTGCAGGAAAAGGAGCTATTGTGTGCGACAGTTATGAATCAATAGAACAGGCAGTCAACATGATAAGTGTACTCAGGCAGAAAAAGTTTGGAGATGCAGGAAAACGCATGGTTGTCGAGAGGTTCATGCCAGGAGAAGAAGCATCAATCCTTGCCATCACAGACGGAAAGAGTGTGAGGTATCTTGTATCTTCACAGGATCACAAGGCAGTCTATGATGGAGACAAAGGACCTAACACAGGAGGAATGGGCGCTTATGCACCAGCACCTGTTGTTACTGATGATGTGATGGATAAGGTCAAGAGCAGGATAATCGAGCCTACTATACATGGAATGGCAGATGATGAAGGCACATTGTTCACTGGTTGTCTTTATGCAGGTCTTATGATTGACAAGAATGGGGATCCAAGAGTTGTTGAGTACAACATAAGGTTCGGCGATCCAGAAGCAGAGCCAGTATTCATGATGAACCAGAATGATCTGTTTGAACTGCTTTACGCGTGCGCTGACGGAACACTTGGCAACCATGAGATAAATAACAGGGAAGGAGCAGCATGTGGTGTTGTGATGGCAAATGGAGGCTATCCAGGAAGCTATAATAAAGGGGCAGTCATTGAAGGAATCAATGAAGCTAATAAGATTGATGGTGTGAAAGTTTTCCATGCAGGAACTGCAATGCAGGATGGAAAGATCCTTGCGACAGGCGGAAGAGTTCTTTGTGTTACTGCTGTTGGAGCTAATATTGAAGATGCGATCAAGACAGCATATGCTGGTGTTGATAAGATCCACTGGGAAGGAGAATATCACAGGACTGATATTGGCCATAGGGCAATAGGGAGAGAATAATGAATTTTGAATACTTTCATAAACCATCATCAAGACCAATGCCAGTAATTGGCTTGATGTCTGGTTCTGGAAGCAATCTCAGAAAGATCCTTGAGCATGGAAGAGATCAGAAAAAATCTCTGGGTTTCAGTCATTATGAGATGATTGCTATATTCACTGACAAGCCATATGACTCAAATGCAGCAGCGATCTCTGGTGAGTATGGTATTGAATTTCTTTTTCATGATGATATAGACGAATTTGCCAGAAAGCATGGATTGGCTGCAAAGAATGACAGAAGCAGGGGCATTGATGAGATGATTAGAGTTAGAGGATTGTATGATAATATCACAGCTGAGATTCTTGAAAATTATAGATCAGATGAAGGAGTTCTTCCTGTTATTGCTTTGGGGGGTTATATGAGCATGCTGACAGATAATATCATCAAGAGATTCCTTACGATCAATGTGCATCCAGCTGATCTTAGGATATTAGATGAAGATGGTTTGAGCAGAAAATACACAGGAGATCATGTTGTTGCTGATGCAATCTATGACGAAGAGAAAGAACTTCGTTCTTCAATCCACATTGCAAGAGGAAAGCCAGATTATGGAGAGATTCTTGTTGTCTCTGCTCCTTTGAAAGTTGAGTTAACAGATGAGCA
This sequence comes from Nanobdellota archaeon, assembly GCA_018812465.1. Taxonomy (GTDB): domain Archaea; phylum Nanobdellota; class Nanobdellia; order Woesearchaeales; family UBA12501; genus WJJV01. The sequence continues at coordinate 2,196 of JAHJCS010000057.1, forward strand.
TGGCAGAAAATATTCAAGAGATGATATTCTTAATTATCCAGCACATCTGAAAGCAGTTGCTGATCATAATCAGGAAAGGCTCAAAGTTGCTGGAGACTGGAAGATATTTCCACTAGCACTTGATATGATCGCAAAAGGAACATTTGTCATGGATCAAGACTGGAAACAAACTGAGAGCGGAGTCATATATAGAAAAAATGGTGATGAGGTTGAACAAGGGCCTTTGATTCTTACATAAAATATTCATGAGTGAGGTGTTAATATGGAACTGACAATGGTATTCGGATCAGACAGTGACGAGAAAAGGATACTTCCTGGCATAATCGCAGCAACAAAAG
>JAHJCS010000058.1 GCA_018812465.1 Nanobdellota archaeon
CCGATCTCCGAATCAGAAGTCAATCATGCTAAAATACATTCTGATCTCATTGAGAAGCCTGATCTTAGCAGGATCCTGCAAGAAAGAGGTGTCTCACAGGAAGTCATAGCTCGATTCAAGGATAAACTTGAAGAATTCTTAGAATATAGTGATTCAAGAATAGAATCTCACCCAAAAGTCACCAATATAGACTGCTATTTAGAGAACTGGATCTCTGATCAGTATGCAAGCCTTGTGAAGATTGATAATGGGACATTCAGGAGTGCCCCTCCACAGATGGATCTGGCTCAGGCTCTGGATTATTCAAACTTTTTTACATACAAGCATCAGAAATCCTATCTGAAAGATTATCTCAAGAAGAATAAAGGAAAATATTCAAAAAAAGAGTTTATTGAGATCTATGACCATTGCTGTTTCTATAGAGGTCTGAAAAACATCATAATGGCAGATAGATACATCCAGAGAGGCGGTAATAGTGACAGATATATGTATCATGCAGTTAACTGTTTCTACAAAGCTTCAGCAGCTTTAAGAAGAATAAATAAAAGAGAATCTAAACAGTTTAAAGAGCTTGAAAACATAATGTTTGATATGTATAGAACACTAAGAAAATAACCACTCAAACCTCACTCACATATTTCTCAATATTCAAAGCAACATAGTCCTCAAAGAACTCTGTGATTATATCCAGCATTGGTCTTACCTCGATTATTGCCTTGCTTTCTGGTTCAGTGAACTTCTCTTTCTCTATATTGCTCAGAACTTCGTATCTTCTTCTTGTCAACTTCCTCAAATGCTCTAATGGGTGATTCTTGTTGATTACAATCTCAAATAATGCAAGGAATAGATCAAAGATCTCTTTTAGATGGTGTTTGAGCTTTGGAGATCTATTCTTTATCACCACAACTCGCTCACTGCAATGACGAACATTATCCACAATCTTATCGATCAATGCTATCATTCCGCTGAGCTTTGTCTTTTTAGCCTCTGGTATATCAGAGAAATATAATAACCTGTGATAATAATATATGAACTTGGCAACATGATCATGATAATCATAAGAGATGTCATGGAAATCCTTGAAATCACCATCCATTGCTTTGATAAATGCATTAAGGAACTCTTTCATAAGAAAGTATATCCTGCTCTGGACAACATCCAGTTTCTGGAATTCATCTTCTCGTATAAGGTTCTGAAGAATTATCTTGTTCTCAGTATGTGAGACAATCTCCATTCCAATGAATCTTTCAACTACTTTTGTGATATATTTATCAACATCCACGTCTCTTTGTTCTTTATGATTAAAAAGAGTAGATTTGGTGAACTTTATCTCTATTTCTTCAACACCTTGCCTGTAAAACTCACCTAAGAACCTGTTCACAAGCATCCTATTGAAGTCATCAAGATTTATGACTGCTTTTTTTATCTTCTTAGTCTCCTTTTCCTTGTAGATAATCAGGGATTTGCCATTCTCCTCAACATCAACCTCATCGCCTTTCTGCACATTGTACTTCTTCACCCATTTGCTGGGAAGGCTGACCATAAATGTTGCTGGACCTTGTTTTACGACTTTTCTTCGCATTATAATGCCTCCTCAGGCTTTTAGGGTAAGTATTGCATAGCAGATATTTAAACTTTTCTATGATATTCGAATGTAATAGTACATTATTATTATATTAGCATAAAGTATATATATTTTCCGGACTATACAGATATCTTATGGCTAACCCAGAAATTAAACAAGCGGGGTGTAAAAATGGAGAAAGATGATGCATTGATAATATCTCATTTGAGGCAGAACGCCAGAAAAAACCTAACTTCAATAAGCAAACAGACAGGAATCCCAGTATCAACAATCTTTGACAGGATCAAGAGGTACAACGGACAGATGATTATAAAACACACAGCCCTGCTTGACTTTGCCAAGCTCGGCTTTGACATGAGAGTAACAATAGTGCTAAAAGTGCCTAAAGAGACAAGGCAGGAAGTCCAGAATTATCTCATGAAAGTAGAGCATGTCAACTCAATGTTCAGGATAAACAATGGTTATGACTTCCTTGTTGATGCTCTTTTCAGGAACATGAAAGAAGTGAATGACCTGATGGAAGAGCTGGACCAGTTCAAAGTAAAGAAAGAATGCTATTATGTGCTTGAGGACCTCAAGAGAGAGGCATTTATGAGCGATCCATTGATTGTGAAGGCTCTTTACTGAGGAAAATGAGGTGTTATGAACAAAACTATGCATGATGCTTGAGAAGGTCAAGACAATTGCGAGGTGAAGAGAATGGATTTAGGCAGTTTAGCTGAATCAATAGATGTAAATGATATAATCAGATCATATAATCTGTCAAAACACCATAGTTATCTGGAAGAACAGGGCATTGATATAGGGAAACTTCCATGTGATAATAGGGTGACCTATAAAGGAGAGAACTGCAGAGCATGCCAATATTTCAAACAGGCATGCGATGAATACAAGCTAATAGAAATCTTCAAAGAAGAGATAAAAGCATTGCAGACAGAAAGGCAAAGCCAAGAATGAGATGTTTAGAGATTGAAAATGTTTAAATAATATCAGATTATCCTGATTGATAAGATGATGATAATGAATAATACAGTGATCTATATCCTAAGGCATGGCCAGACATCCTGGAACAGAGAAACACAAGGCAAACACCAGACACACTCTGATGGCATAGGTAATCTCCTTACAGAAGAAGGCATGATCCAGGCTGATAAAGCTGCTGAACTGCTGAGAGACATTAAGATTGATTATGCATTCTGCAGTCCTCTTAAGAGAGCAAAACAAACACTTGAAAGAGTACTTGTGTATCATCCAGATACAGTCTCAACTGAGGAGCCAAGGATAACTGAGATGTCAATGTATTTTCTTGATGGAATGGCACAGGAGCAATGGCAGGCTGAGTTCCCAGAGACTATCAGGATATATCAGGCCAGGAAAAAAAACAAGTTCAGCTGTACTCTGCCTTCTGATCAAGATTATTCCAGATGCCTAAATAAAGCTGTGGAGATAGCATATGAGAATGGCGAGCATGACAAGATAATACCTCCCTGGGAGAATTATAAGGATGTCCTAGAGAGGACTAAAGGATTTGTTGAAGAGATCAAAGGAATGAAGAAATCAACTATACTGATAAGCGGGCATCAGGGAGTAAACAGGGCTATTCTGGGCAATCTTCTGGAGAAAACAGGATATCTGGGTGATATGAGAACAATTGCTGATTTTGCCATCCAAAATGCAGCTGTATTCAGGGTTGAGATAGAAAGATCCGATATTTATCTTAGCCATAACACTGGCAAAAGATGGACTGAAGGCTTTATAGAGAATTTATAAGAGCATATCACCTCTCCTAAAAGCTTTTGTCAGCAAGAGCAATATTTATATATAATTCTGCCCTAGACAGCCTTATATGCCCAAAATACAGTTTTACCCATTGGATGCAGCATACAAGGTCAGGAACAATAAGCCAGTCCTCTTGCTGTTCGGAAGAGCTATTGATGGTAAGACAATAACTGTTGTTGATGACTCTTTCAGCCCTTATTTCTGGGTTATATTGAAGAGAAGTGAGGATTCTGCTGATTTCATCAAGTCAGTTCAGGGCATGACTGAGAAAGACAATGATGTGATTTACACAATAACAAAGGCTGAGAAACACAAAAAAGACTATCTTGGTGATGAGGTTGAGGCAATCAGGATAACTGTGAACCAACCAAAGGCAGTTATGCATTTCAGGGATGTCATAAAGAATAAAAAAAGTGTTGAGCTTGTTCTTGAAGCTGACATAAAATACATACGGAGGTATCTCATAGACAACAAGATAGTGCCGACAACATTGTATGAAGTCACAGGAGAGCCCGTCAAAGAGAAGGTAAAGACAGATTATGTGATAAAGGCTGAGAAGATAGAGAATGTGAATGATGATTCTGTTGAGCCTAAGATACTTGCTTTTGATATTGAGACTTATAATCCAGCTGGAAAGAGCATTGATTCTGAGAAATATCCTATTGTCATGATCTCATTGGTAGGAAAGGATATGAAGAAAGTGCTGACATGGAAGAAGTTTGACACAAAACATGAGTACATAGAGTTCTTTGATGGCGAGGCTGCAATGATCAGCGCATTCAAGGAAGCTGTTGAAGAATATATGCCTGACATAATTGTAGGCTATTACTCTGATGGTTTTGATTTCCCATACATAAAAACAAGGGCCGAGAAGTACAAGATAAAGCTGGATCTTGGATGGGATGGCTCTGAGATCAGGATATCAAAAGGAGCTGTGCAGTCAGTCAGCACAACAGGAATGGTGCATATTGATGCTCTCAGATTCATAAAATTCGTTCTTGGAGGCTCTCTTGAGACAGACAGATTTGACCTTAGCTCGGTTGCGACTGAACTATTAGGTGATAAGAAGACAGATACTGATGTTGAGGGACTTGCTGATGCATGGGATAATCATCATGAGAAGCTTGAGTCCTACTGCGAGTACAATCTAAAGGATTCTGATCTTACCTACAGACTGTGCGAGAAGATAATACCAAATCTCAATGAGATGGTAAAGATTGTCTCTCTGCCAGTCTTTGATGTGAGCAGGATGAGATTCAGCCAGCTTGTGGAGAATTATCTGATAAGACAGGCAGGCCTATACAATGTACTTGCTCCAAACAAACCAGGAAATGAAGATATCCGGGCAAGGATGGCAATGAGATTCAAGGGAGCATTTGTCTTTGAACCAAAGCCAGGATTGTACAAGGATATTGTTGTCTTTGATTTCAGGAGCCTTTATCCGACGATAATAGCCTCGCATAACATCACTCCAGAGAACCTGAACAGGAAGGAATGTGAGGAAAGCAAGAGGGAATTTGTGCCTTTTGAAGATGAGAAGAAAAAGATATTCTTCTGCAAAGGCAGGAAGAAGTTCATCCCTAAGATGATCGAGGAATTGATTACCAGGCGTATGAGGATAAAAGAGATAATAAAGAAGAAGCCTGACAAGATGCTTGAGGCAAGAGCATATTCCCTCAAGATACTTGCTAATGCATTCTATGGTTATCTTGGATTCTATGCTTCAAGATGGTATTCATTTGAGTGCGCTGACTCTGTCACAGCATGGGGCAGGCATTACATCCAGAGGGCCATAAGGAAAGCAGGTGAAGAGGGATTCAATGTCATATACTCAGATACAGACAGCGTGTTCTTCACGCTCGGCGGAAAGAGCAAGAAGCATGCGACAAGCTTTGTCGAGAAGATAAACAACGAACTTCCAGAGCTAATGGAGCTTGAATTCGAAGGCTTCTATCCTCAGGGAATATTTGTTTCTGCTAAACTGAGCGGTTTTGGAGCAAAGAAAAGATACGCTCTCCTGAATGAAAACGGCGGAATGACAATCAAAGGATTTGAGATTGTAAGAAGGAACTCAAGCATCATAGCAAAAGAGACTCAGGAGCGTGTGCTAAACATCATATTAAAAGAGAATGATGTAGAAAAAGCTTTTAGTTATGTGCAGGATGTGATAAAGGATCTCATGCAGAACAAGATAGAGCTTAAGAAAGTGATAATATCTACTCAGTTGCAGAAGGATATCAGTGCGTATGAGAATGAAGGCCCGCATGTCGCTGTGGCGAAAAGGATGGAGAAGAAAGGAATATCAGTCGGGCCAGGCACAATAATAGAATATGTTGTCATTGCAGGAAAAGAGAAGATACGCGACAGAGCAAGGATGCTGAGTGAGGTTGAGCAGAAGGATTATGATCCTGATTATTACATCAACAACCAGGTGATACCTGCAGTAGACAAGATATTTGAGGTCTTAGGAAAGGACATAAAAGAGACAGTGAGCTCAAAAGACCAGAGCAAGCTTGGAGAGTTCTTCTGAGAGAAAACATTTATATATTATTAGGATAAGTTTATTCTATAGCCTGGAAAGACTTTGCACACAGCCTTATCAAACCCCCTCCAGCTTTTTCACAGCATCCTCAACTATCTTCCTGGCCTTCTTAGCGTCTTTCGCAGAATTCAATGCTTTGTGGAACTTGTGTACAACATCTGAAAACTTATTATTTATCCTCTAAACATTTCTTCCCAGTCAGACACAGATGCTTCTGCTTGTCTTCAAAAAGGCTGATTATCCCAAACCTACTGAAGTCCTTCCTCAGCTCAGTTTTATTATAGATGTAATGCGGGACTCCTTTCTCTCTTCCTTCAGTAGGAATGTATGTCCTTAGTCCTGCTTTTTTCACTTTTGTCCTGTGCTTGTTGCATCTTGCTTTTGTGACAGTCACAAACACCAGCCCTTCTGGCTTAAGCACCCTCTCAATCTCTGATATGCAATATCTTATCTTGTTGATATAATTGTGCTGTATGACCTGTGTTGATATCACAGCATCAAAAAATCCTGTATTGTAAGGGAACTTTGTATAGCATGATGCATTCTTAAGCTTTGCTTTCAGTCCTTTATGATTAAGCCATTCTTTTGTCTGCCTCAATGCTTCCTTAGAATTATCCATTCCATATACATCAAATCCTTTCTCAGCAAAAAGGACAGTGTGCCTTCCTGTTCCGCAGCCAAGATCAAGAACTCTTTTAACTTTCTCTTTCTTCATCAACTTGACAAACTTATCAATGCCTTCTGCAGGCTTCTCAAAAACCCTTCCATGATCCTTAAATATAGTCTCCCATTCAGGCATATCAAATAAGAATCAGCAGTGATATAAAAAGATTATTATCTAGTTATAGTGCATTCTATTGATTAAAAAAATAATAAAAGAAAGAATAAATAAATCTGATTAAGAAGCCATGCCCCAGTTGTATTTCTCTGGCCCTTCATGGTTACGCTCTCTTCTTGGCTCATTCCTAGAATGCCTGTCAGACCGATCATTCCGTTCGGATCTGTCATGCCTCTGGTGCCTCTGAGGGCCTCCTCTTGAGTGACCTCTCTGTGGAGCTCTTCTTGAATTGCCTCTCTGCGGCCTTGAGTCCATCTGGATAGTATGCTCAAGGAATGGCTTCTGTATGCTCACGATCTTGAATGAAGGATATTCACGCATGACTCTTGAGAAATTGTCATAATCATTCTGTGCAAGAAGATTTATCACTTTTCCTTCCTCTCCTGCCCTTGCGGTCCTTCCAATCCTGTGGACATAGTCTTTTGCATCCTTTGGTATGTCATAATTGTAGACATGGGACACATTATCTATGTGCAAGCCTCTTGCTGCGACATCTGTGCATATCAGTATGCTTATCTTTTTCTGATTGAACATCTGTATGACCTTGTTCCTCTTGTTCTGAGAAAGTCCTCCATGGATTGCCATTGCATTCACACGGTTATTTCTCAGCGCTTTCTCGACAAACTCAGTGGTCCTTCTTGTGTTGCAGAAGACCATGACCAATGCTGATTTCTCCTTCTGAAGAAGATGTACCAGCAATGAGAAGATCGGAAGAGCACACG
>JAHJCS010000059.1 GCA_018812465.1 Nanobdellota archaeon
ACATAAATGATGAGTACAACACAAGCTATGCAGGAGCTCCTGCTGATCCATTCATTGTGAGAAATGATGGCAACATCCAGGCAGACATTGTAAAGATAGGGGCAAATGACACATTGTGGATATCACAAGGACTGGGCACTTCTTATTTCCAGTTCAAAGCAAACAACAGAACAACAGAACCTGGATCATTCGACTGGCTAAACTCAATCACAACATGGACGGATATGCCTTATGTGCTGACAAAGAATGAAAGTGCTATAATAGGACTGAACTATACTGACACAAATGACACAGCAGAGATTGACATAAGGATAAAAGTTCCTGCTGATGAGCCTCCTGGACCTAAGAGCTCAATGATAATAATAACAGGTGAGGCCTCATGACCAGCAGACTAGCTAAAGCTATGCTTGCATGTATAATGCTAGGAATCATTCTTATACTGATGACATCAGGTGTTTCAGCATTAGGAGTTAGTCCTGCACGGACAGCCATTGATTTTGTTCCAGGACAGATGGAGAAAGTATCATTCAACATAATAAACAATGAGAACAAGGATGTCAGGATGATGATAACAGCAGAAGGAGAGCTTTCAGAGTATGTTGATATAGGGACAAAGATAATCGAGATGAAGGCAGGAGAAAGCATAAAAGAGGTCCAGATGAATATCATCCAACCATGGAAGATAGACAAAGCAGGCACAAACAGCATCAGCATAAAAATACTTGAGCTGCCCCAGGAGGTGGACTCTGAACAGAAAAAGACAAAAGTTGACGCGACTCTTGAGATTATCCACCAGATAAAGATAGAAGTGCCTTTCCCAGGAAGGTATCTGGAGGTTCCTGATGTATATATCACAACATCACAGGATGGAGAGACTGTCCTGTTCACAATACCTCTGGAGAACAAAGGTAAAGAAGATCTTTCTAGCATAAAGGCAATGATAGAGATATATGGCCCAGCAGGAGACATCCTGGGAGTCATTGAAACAACCTCAGCAGACCTAAAAAGAGGAAGTGAAGGCAAGATAGAAGGCAAGTTCAACACAGAAGGAAGAAGAGGAAGGTATGATGCTAAAATAGTCATATTATATGGTGATGAGAAAAAGGAGATAAAGAAAGGATTCTTCATAGGCTCAGAATATATTGATATTGTGGGGCTCTCAGTGGATAAGTTCACTCTAGGAAGCATAGCCAAGTTCAATATCCTTGCAGAGAACAAATGGAACCAGAAGATAAGGGATGTCTATGCTGAAATTTACATAATGGACAACAAAGGCCAGCAGGTAGCCAAGTCAAAGACATCCTCAATAGATATTGAAGCAGAACAAGTGGGCATGTTTGACGCTTATTGGGACACAGAGAACATAAACCCAGGAATGTATTCAATGCAGACAGTATTATATTATGGCAACCTGGCCACTAAAAGGCTGTTTGAGATGGATGTGGGATTTGACAGCATTAAGATAAGAGGAGGAACAGGGGCAGTTGTGGGGAAAATTGAAGGCAAAGGCAGCAGCCCATTGATGGCGGTGCTCTTAGGGATATTAGTCATAAACATACTGATTGTAAATATAGTGATCATAAAATTCCTGAGGTCAAGAAAGAAAAAACAAAATGAATCTTTTAGAGAAAACAGAAATGAGATTGAAAAAGATAATACTCTGAAATAGTGAATAAGAACAAAAAAAACGAAAAGTTTAAATAGAGGCATAATATCCACCAGAAGTTATGGAAAAAGAAGGTAACAACGACATCTCAACAAAAACTCTTGCGATTCTTTTTATAATAACAATTCTTGTATCTTTTGCAGGAACCTTTGTGGTCATAAGAAGCCTTAATGACATTTCAGTGGACCAGGAAGGAGAACCAGCAAGTTCTGGCTCAGTAGCATTGAGCCTTAACCTTCAGGAGAAACCACCAGAGGGCAGAATAGAACTGGTAATAGGATCCCCTGAGGATTATGCTAAACAACAATAAAAAACAATAAACTAAAGGTGATGAATAATGAGTGAAATATCAAACAAAACACTAGCAATTCTTCTTGTGGCAGCAATTGTTGTCTCACTTGGAGGAACAATGATAAGCCTTGGAAAGATAAGTGGATTGCGAATGATGTCAGTGACAGGATTTGCTGAATCAGAACTTGCAAATGTTTCTGTTAGGATAACAACCCAGGCATCTATAAACTGGACAACAAACTCTACAGATTTCGGTAGCGGTTATGTGGTTTCAGGATGTACTCATTGCCATATGAATACAAGCACTTCAGGTATAGGTAGTGAAGATGCTACATGCTGCAGTGCTGGATTGACTGGACCAGATAGTTATCTTGTCCTTGAAAATAATGGAAACCAAAATGTCTCATTGACATTTGATTTTGACAAGGATGCTGCTGCATTCATTGGAGGAACAAATCCAGTGTTCCAGATAAATATCTCAGAAGGAGAGCCAACAAGCTGTGTGGATGTAAGTGGTGCACCTGGATCAGGATTAGTTGCTACATGGAATAACACATTTGCAAATGTTCCTACAGCTACTGACTCAGTCTGTGGAATATTCCAGCCAGAACAAGGCCATGATCAGCTTAATGTGACTGTTGCAATAAGCATCCCAGAGAACGCTATTAAGGGATCTCTTTCATCAGTAGTCACAGCAACAGCTACTGGAATCTAAGAACTTTTTATTTTTTAATCTATTTCTTTTTTATTCTCATTACAGATGTTATCATAGAAAGATATAAAAACAACATCAGGATAGGTCAGTGAATAATGGCTAAAAGAGATTATATATCTGCAATCTTTCTTATTATCATTCTGATAGTCCTGTCCCAATCTGCTTTATCAATAGGCCTCAGCACAATAGAGATTCCTAAATATATTGTAGCCCTCCCTAATGAAAAACATGTATTCTCTTTTGAGGCTAATGGTTACACATATGATGTTCTACCTTATGTAGTAGGCGACCCAGATCTTACTGAATATGTTATATTGACAGAGGCAAAAGAGACTTATCCTTATCATAAACAATTTGATGCTATACTTCAATTTCCTGCTGAAATCAACGCCACTCCAGGATTAAGGACTGTGTTTGTAGGTGCAGAAGAGATATTAGCCGGAACAAGCCAGGGTGTTTCAGCAAAAACTAAAGTGCAGTATGCCCTGAAGATCCAGGTACTTTATGATACCAGATATATTGAAGCCTCTTTCTCTACCCAGAATGTGAATATGAACAGCATAGCTGACTTTGCAGTTGGTGTAAAGAACTTCGGAAAACCTAATATCAAAGTATTGATGGTCACAGTTGATGTCTACAGCAATGGTGACCTGATAAAAGAGATTACATCAGATCTTTACTCCCTGAACTCAGGAAAAGAGATAAACATACCTATACAGCTGAATACCTCAGGCATGAAGCCTGGAGATTATAATGCCACAGCAACAGTTTATTATGATGGTGATGAGAAGCCTCTGGAAGGGATATTCAAGATTG
>JAHJCS010000060.1 GCA_018812465.1 Nanobdellota archaeon
AGCCAGATGGCTCGGTGAAACCACAAAATCAAGAAAGAAAGTAGAGAAGATATACCAGGCATCCAATGTGTTAGAAGAGCTTGGCATAAAAGGCACAAGCAAGGCAGCAGGCATGTCAAAGGAGATACTCACAAACCTTGACTTCAGAGGCAACAGGATACTCCTGCCTGAAGTGATAAACAATATTGCAGACTTCGGCGAGAAGCATGAAGTGTCTATCAAGGTCAAGAAAGGCGAAGTGATAATAAGAAGATTTGGTGAAATGAAGAAGTGAATTAGTCAATTCTTACTTTAAAGTGTCCTTGAACTATCTTCCTGAGGTGATTCATGAATGTTTCATCTCTGCTGAGATCACACGTTCTTCTGACTTCAATTATTCCTGGTTCAGGAGACAAAGGATAAAGCTTGCAATCAGAAGGTCTTCTGTCATCATCATGCGCTTTGCATCCATCACCATATAATGGGCATAATCCATTGCCATAAAGGAATATCTTACCATCATTATCAATTACAACTGAAGGATTTTGTATCTCAGTCTCCTTTATTATCTTAGAGATGCTCCTGTGTCCACGAAAAAGCTCAGGAACAAATCTTACTATGGCCCCTTCATTCACACAGTTTTCATAAGTTGGTTCTTTAACTTTATTCTTTATAAGATCAATGAATTTATGGGCACCATCACTAACATCGACAAAAGGCACGCCATAATCTGCAAATAGGGGGATGCTTTCTTGATTCAGTCTTATCAAATGCATATCTATGCTACAGCATTGAGTTCTGCATTCATATCTGCAGTAGTTTGAGGAATATCTTGACATAAAATCATAAGCAGCTTCAATCACAGGTGAATCTGACTCCAGCCTGTTTCCATTGAAGTGCATCTTTAGGTCTTTCATTTTAGAGCTTATCCTCCAGCATCTTCTTAACAGCAAACTCAACAACATGGCTCTTGTTCCTGAAGATATCCCTTCCCTCGCGGAGCTTTCTCTGTATCAAAGCGACAGTTTCCTCATCCAGGCTTATGCTCATTCTGTGTTTCATTCTCGGTTCTCCTTAATCATAACTCAGGATTATACTGAAGACACTCCTTGACTGCGTGAGTTATTCTTCTTGACACATCTTCAAAACTATCTGATTTTGTCAGAAGATCATCTTTAAGGTAAAGCCTCTTGTTTGTCTCAAACTCAACACTCCTGCTTGTATTTGTATGGTCAGCATTAAGACAGTCTGCGCATAACCTGAAGAAACCTCCTGAATATCTGAATGGATCATTTATCCTGATATCATGGAATCCTTTCTGCTCAAGAGATCTCTTTAATCCAGTGCCTTCTTCATCACTTTTGTAGATCAAACAGAAATCGCCCCTTTTCTCTCCATCTTTTTCAGGAAGCATTGAATGGCCGCTGAAAACAAAACTTCCTGGAAGTATTATATGGGCAAGGCTGCCATAGAATGAATCATAATAATTCTCTCCTGCCTGGATTATCTTATTATCACCTTCAAATCTTTCGAAGTTCTTCTCTCCTTTATCAGCACCGCAGCTAAGAATAGAATTAGGCTTTGGCCTGTTCAGATCAGCAAAATATCTTGATACAAAGGTGTTAAGCCAGACACCACCAAGATCAAGGAACAATGGCATGTATAGCTCACCAGTAAGAATATCTTCTTCAGAAGTGTGCCTTTCTGAAGCATCAGCATGAAAAGGTATTCCATCAGGAACATAAATGCCGTTATGCACTGTAGCTAGAACAAAATCTTTATTGCCAAGATTATAGACTGCAAACCCGCTTGGATCCAGGTAAACCTGCACATTCTTTTCTAAGGTTCTAAGCCTAAGAAGTTCCTGCTCTGCCAGCTCTCTTAATCCTTTATCATTAAAAGGTATGCTTTGCAGAGCATGATCAATTGTTTTGAATTCTCTGTGTTTCATTTTATTGGTTTGTTTTATACCTTATTAATCAAGTAAAATCAATCCTGCCATGATTGATTATATTGTCGCCAATTGGATCAGGCTCTTTCTCATCAGGCTCCCTTGTTGGATTATAATCTATTGATGGATCCCGGTTCGGATCATACTCTGGAATCTCAAGAGGTATTCCCTCACCAGGATGGTCTCTTTCTCTTTTCTTTCTTTCAATCTCCTCAATGATATAAGGAGGGGGAATGCCATCAGGAATCTTTGAAGGCTGTCTTGTAGGAATCTCAGCATTAGGCATTCTGTAGAATCCAGGTATTTCTGGTATATCATTTCCATCCCAATCAAAAACATCTGAAATGTCTGCCATAAAGACCACCTCTGGAGTGATAAGAAGTATTACTCCTATTTAAACCTTTCGTTTTTTCACTACTATCTAGTAATTAAATATATCATGCATAAAAATGGCAGATAAGAGGTAAAATTTCTAAGCAGATGTGACCCGCTCAAACCCCAGAATTCAGCCACCTCAGGCCCTATAAACGCATTCCATAATCAAAAGATTTATAAACCACTTCATCTTCTTAATTCAAAGATTAGTACACCTTATAGAGCTTCTAGAGGTGGAATTCAAGCCTTATACAGGGTCAAGAAACTGGTGTTAGAAGCCAGACCTACAAAATGACAGAAAACACAGAAAAAGAGCAGGAAAAGGCTGAGAATGCCCCAGAGAAAACTAATAAAACAGATTATGGAGCTGATTCTATACAGGTGCTTGGCGGAACAGAAGCAGTAAGAAAGAGACCTGCAATGTATATTGGATCCACAGGACTGTCAGGACTCCATCATCTCGTATATGAAGTAGTAGACAACTCAGTTGATGAGGCTCTTGCAGGATACTGCACTGAGATCACAGTGATAATCAATAAGGATAATTCTGTCACAGTCGTTGATAATGGCAGAGGAATCCCAGTAGAGAAGCATCCAAAATTTGATATGTCTGCACTGGAAGTTGTCATGACAAAACTCCATGCAGGAGGAAAGTTCTCAAGAAAGACCTACAAAGTTGCAGGAGGACTGCATGGAGTAGGAATCTCTGTGGTAAACTCATTGTCAGTAAAGCTTATTGTCAAAGTAAAGAGAGATGATCGGGTTTATGTACAGGATTATTCAAAAGGAGTTCCGACAACAGAACTTAAGGCGGGCAGCAGCACAACAGAGACTGGAACTGAAATCACATTCTGGCCAGACCCAGAGATATTCGAGGAGACT
>JAHJCS010000061.1 GCA_018812465.1 Nanobdellota archaeon
CCCATGTCTTTTGGTAAAACTTTTGTAAAAGGTTTTGGCGCTTCCCCAGCCGCGTCTGCGCCATTGTTGTTGCCTAAACTAAAAGGCAGCAACAAGGATGAGTACTGAGTGCAGAGGAAAAACCAGTTACGCAGTCCTGGTTTTTCCTTTGCGAATAGGGCAAATCGAACAAAGCGAGATTTGACCGTGTACGAATCCGGTGTTGTTGCTGCCGACAAGTTATATTCAGATTACTCACCCATTGATATTAAGATACAATCACTAACTTTAAATATATAAACCATATAATGAGGTCTATGGCTGCAAAGCACACAAAAAAAGAGGTAATTGAGTACATAAAAGAACAGCTTGATTCTGGAAGGACTGTTGATCAGATAAAAGCCCATCTAATGAGTTATGGGCACCCTGCCGAGGATCTTGACTCTCTTTTTTATGATGTCCTGAGGGAAGAAGAAGGAGTCAAATCAAGGACTGTCAGCAGGGCTGTGGAGATATTATATATAGTCATCTTTGTGATATTCATATTCTGGGTCGGTGCTTCATCAAAATCACCTGGAGAGACTGTGATATTCGGATTCTCACCCACTCTGATCTATATAATTCTGACAATAATATTATTGCAGAAGATGAAAGACACAGACACAACATTGACACTTGCGCCACTTGCTTTGGTATTCCTGTTTTTTATAATAGGAAGTATAGGCAGTCTCCCATTCTTTGCATTCATGGAGATAGGAAAGCTTTCTGTCTTGAACCTACTCCTGTGTTATATATTCCTTTTTGCAATAAAATACTCTGAGATAATCGCAAAGCTGACCATTGATAAAGAAGAAGTATTCGGAGAGGAAAGAGAACCAAAAGTTATTAAAGAAGCAAAGGAAGATGTGGATATTCCTCCTGCACCTTTAGCAGAAGAGTATGTTGAGGTAAAACAAGAAGAAAAAGAATCATTGCCTAAACTTATGCATTCTCTTGAGAGCCACTGCAAAGCCCTCAACTCAGTCATAGGAAGAGTCTACAGAAAGAGCAATGGAGGCAATAGACTGATGAGAGAGCTTATTGAAGTGAAGAAAGAGTGGTACAACCAATTCAATGAACTAGAGAAGACAATGGACAAGGAAGGGGTCAATAATATCATTGACAAGATAGAGAAAAGGCTTGATATAATGTTCAAGACAGAGAAAGAAATGTTCGGCAAGGTCAATTTCAAGAACCTAAGAAGGAATCTTGATGGTAAAAGCAGAATAATAGATGTTATCATAATGAATGACAATGATCCTGTTGAGACTTATTTTGAAGAATCTCTTAAGATATGCGGCAGAATAAAAGAGAGAATCTGATCAGGATCATGATATTTATCAAGAATTGATATAAAGGTGTTTTTATGACATTACTGGAGACTATAATTGACTACTCACTCAGTTTCTTTAGGGACTGGTATACAAGGCTCATAGCAGCTATTGTCATACTTCTGATAGGATTCATAATAGCCAAGATCATCGAGAGAATAATCTATAAGCTGCTGCATGACCTGGGAATAGACAGCGTGATAAACAAAGCAGCAAAGATTGACTTAAAGATTGAGAAAGGAATATCAGTGTTTGCAAAGTACTTCATCTATTTTATAACTATTATAATGGTTCTGAACCAGCTGAATGTGACTACAACAGTCCTGCAGATGCTTTCAGCTGCCATAATTATAATATTGATCATATCAGTAGTGCTTGCGATCAAGGACTTTGTGCCTAATGCATTCGCAGGATTCTTCCTTTACAGGAACAGGTTCATAAAGAAAGGAGAGTTCATAAGAGTCAAAGGAATGGAAGGAATGGTTGTTGACATAACTCTTGTAGAGACCAAGCTTGAGACAAAAGATGGAGACACAGTCTATATACCTAACTCAGTTCTGACAAAGACTGAGATAGTGAAGCTCAAGAATACTGACAAAAAGACAAAGAAAAGAGTAAGATAAATTCTTATAAAAGAATTCTAGAACAGTTATAATGACTCGAGCATGCTGGCAAGGTTCCATATTTGAGTCCTTGCATAAGGCTGGAGATTTGTGTCATCCACAATCTCCTCAATCTTGTCAAGAGCCTTGCTTATCTTTATTGATTCCTCGTCTGCACAACCATTAAGTATCTTGATAACATCATTAAGCTTGTCCTTGACATTCTTAGGCATAGTATTATCTATCTGGACATCCTGTATTGACTGGATAAGGTTCTTTATCTCATCGGATAGCACTGCGATAGTCATTTCTTGCCCCTCCAGATTACTTCTTCATTCCCTCAAGAACTTCTGTTTGGGTCTTCTTGGCCCTGTCTTTTATGCTGTTCTCCTGCTTCTCAAGGCTCTTTATCTTGAGCTCGACAATCTCTTTTTTCTGCACGAGGTCCTTCTTCAGATCCTCTTTCTTGGTCTTTACCATTATGTTGCCGATGATCCTGTAAGAAATATCAGTTTTGTCAATCTCATTTAACGCTGACTCCAATTCAATGAGCTGCGCCTGGAGATTCTGCTTCTGCATGAGGAATCCCTGGAGGTTCTGCTCAAACAGCTGAAGCTGTGCTATCTTCTCTTCCTGATCTTTTGTCAACCCAGCCATATCAGGTTACCTCGCCTTTATCTTTGTCTTGGCATTTCTTGGCTTGTATAGAATTCTGCTGCCGCAATAAGGACATCTTACTTTCTTCCTGAGATAATCAGGGCTCACGATCTTCTCGCAATTGAAACATTTGTATTCTGCCATTTTAACCTTCTGTTATGAGGATAGTTTATAAATATTATGCTGATTGGTTATCTTCATCAGAATTTGATTTTTCTGAAGTATAATCCTCTGAATCAGTCTCTTCAACAGTCTCTTCTGGAGCCTTGTCCACAGCTGAGATAAGCTCTTTTGCAGTCTTCTTCTTAGCTACTGTGTATGCTCTGCTTGCTATCTTTGCATTGCACTTTGTGCATTGCCAGATGCCTGCTGAAAGCCTTCTCACAGACTGCTTAGAACAATAAGGGCATTTGTACTTCTTCCTGTGCATAGCCTCAACTTTTCCGAACTTGTTCTTTACTGTCCTTCCATATCTTGCTCCGAATCTCTTGATTGAAGCTATTGCTTTTGGTACTGCCATCTTGATTTCCCCCCTAAGGAAGCATAAATATATTTTGTAAATATAACTGGGCTGCCCGGATTTGGAACGAGCGTCAACGCTACCCTCGGAAGCTAGATTAGTGGGATTTTGCTCACTCTGTTCGCAAATCCCACGACCAACGCCGATGTATGCTCACTCTCAGTTATCGCAGTCCGTAACTTCCCTATTGATTATGAACTGGGGCTGCCCGGATTTGAACCGGGGTCCTCTGGTCCCAAGCCAGAAAGGATAATTGCTTCAGCATAGCTGACCAAGCTACCCCACAGCCCCTGGATTGTCAGGGCTGAACATATGATTACATATAGGAAAAGTGGCCTCTTTTTAAAGCTTTCGTTAGCCCGAGGTTTTATTGAAAATTGTGCAATGGCCTAAACCCCCTAACTTCAGTGCACAATTTTCAAGACTAAAAACTCGCCTATCAATGCGAGGAGCGTAAAACCAAGGGATTTAGCCTGTGGATAGCGACGAGCGGCGAGTTTTTATTATAGCAACTTTTATATACCCATGTTTTTTAGTGACATCAGTGGTCAAAATGGAGATAGCAGCAGCCCAGGTATATAAACTGAAGAAGTTTATAAAGGAGATTGAATCATATAGAGGCAGACATACAGAGATGGTCACAGTATATGTTCCTGCTGGCTATGATATGGTCAAGATAATAAACCACCTCTCGCAGGAGCAGGGCACTGCAAGCAATATAAAATCCACTTCTACAAAGAAGAATGTGATTGATGCTCTTGAGAAGATGATACAACATCTCAGAATATATTCCAGGACCCCTGAGCATGGTCTTGCTGCTTTCTCAGGCAATGTCGCAGAAAGGGAAGGCCAGAGTGATGTCCGGGTGTGGTCGTTAGAGCCTCCAATACCTCTCAGGATAAGGCTTTACAGATGTGACAAAGAATTCCTTCTTGAGCCATTAAGAGATATGTGTGAGGAGAGGAACATCTATGGCCTTGTCGTTGTTGACAGAAGAGATGCTATCATTGCATTCCTTAAAGGCAAGACAATAATACCCATGCTAAAAACGCATTCTGAAGTCCCTGGAAAGACAAGAGCAGGAGGACAGTCAGCCCATAGGTTTGAAAAGAACAGGGCACTTGCTGCAAAAGCCCATTTCAAGAAAGTCGCTGATTACATGAAAGAGCAGTTCCTGGGCAATAAGGACCTTAAAGGAATAATTGTTGGAGGACCGGGACCTTCAAAGCATGACTTCATTGCCCAGGGCCAGATAACAGAGGATGTAAAGAAGAAAATAATCGCTGTCAAGGACCTAAGTTATACAGAAGAATTTGGACTGCAGGAGCTTGTTGACAAGAGCCAGGATGTGCTGGCAAATGAAGATATAGCTGCAGAAAAAGAGATAATGTCAAAATTCTTCCAGACTCTTGCAACAAAACCCAACAAGACAAGCTATGGCAAAGATGAAGTCAAGAAGAACCTTGAGATGGGTCTTGTTGAGACACTGCTGCTCTCTGAAGTGCTTGACGAGAAAGAGATAGAAGAATTTGAAGAGATAGCACAAAAGTTCAGCACAGAGGTCAGAATGATATCAACAGAAACAAGAGAGGGTGCACAGCTAAAGGATATCGGAAAGGTAGCTGCGATACTGAGATATGAGATTCAGAGCTGATGATGATTTTTCTCTCCAAAAAGATATATGATATCAGCTGAGTTATCCTGTTCTGTTGGCCTTGATCTTTTCTTGCCCAGATCTTCTGGTTTCAGAATGATTACATTATTATCAGGCTTTATTAATGGCTGCTCTTCAAACTGTTCTACAATCCTTCTTGTGACAGCCAGGATTATCTCATATGGTTTCAGCAGAGGATTAAGATATTTGACCTTTCCAAGATTCCTGTGTTCTCCGCTTGTCACAATCCGGTCCCCCTCCAGCATCGCCATTCTGGATTTGTAATCATCTATATGGATGCCTTCCTCCCTGAATATCCTCAGCCCGAGATAACCAAAAGTGAATATCCTTGTGTCTGAGTTCATAAGAAGATACCTGAGAATCTTTTTTGCAGAAACATCATCAACATATTTGACAAGATGGTCATTGATAGCATCTTTAGCATGAGACACCTTTTCTTCCAGGTCTCCTGTGCCAAGAATCCTGGTATTTATAATATAACTTATGGATCTTGACTTCTGCAGAGTTATAGCTGAATCAGGTATTATTATTCCCTGATGCATCAGGTCCTGGATTACCACCTCAAATACCTCTTCTTTGAATGGAATCTCATTATTTCTGATGCACATGCGAAGATTATCCTTGTTCACCACAGGTTCTCCATAAAAGTCATCAAGTCCAGAGTTCATATCAGTACCATATACCCTCTCAATCTGATGGATTATTGGATTGAGTGCACCAAAAAGCGAGCTCCTTTTCTTTCCTTTGATCTTCTCTCTTTTCTGCTCAACAATAACCAGAGTAAGGTAATCAAGTATCCGTTTGGCATACTGCTGCCTTATGAACATCTGTTCCAGGTCATATTCCATCCTGATGATTGAATAGCACAGATATTTAAACTTTTAGATTAGGATTACTTTAAAGAAGTAACAAAACCATTTTATATGGGAGTTATATAAGCATAATATATGGATTTTGTACAAGAGGCTTTTGAGAGGCTTTATCCGGGCAGAGAATTCAATTATGATGTCAAAATCAGATTGACAGACCATTTCAAGGACTATGGTGCAAATGTGAAGATGAGAGGCAAC
>JAHJCS010000062.1 GCA_018812465.1 Nanobdellota archaeon
TATTCCTTTTGGGGTTGTACTTTTTGCTTATCTTGGCATGGTTGCTGTGCCAGAAGCCAACGAGATCCTGGGCAAGGACAAGAAGAAACTGAAGTCAGTGCTTCTTATAGGGATAATCATACCCATCATCATCTATCTGATGTTCACTCTGGTGGTTGTTGGTTCTATTGGTCTTCAGGGTTTTGAGATGCTTAAAGACAACGAGAGAATAGCGACTATTGCGCTAGGCGAGATAATACACCCAAAGCTTTTCATCATTGCGAATGTTTTTGCGGTCTTTGCTATGTTCACCTCTTTTATTGCTGTTGGGTTTGCTCTAAAAGAGATGTTTATGTATGATTATGCTGTTCCCCAAAAGTATGCATGGGCAATCACCTGCATAGTACCTTTGATTATAGCATTGAGCGGGTTCACCAATTTCATTCAGGCAATAAATGTCTCTGGAGTTGTGGCAGGAGGAATTGATGCTATACTGATCCTGCTTATGTTCCATAAAGCAAAGAAGATTGGCAACAGGAAACCAGAATACACTGTGTGGGGCCATCCAGTATTAAGCATATTGATTGGTTTGATATTTATAGCAGGTGCTGCTTTCCTGATATTATAGAAATCACTTTAGTTTGATGTCTGTCTTCTTTTTCTTTTGTTTCTTCGGCTGCTCTTCAGGCTGCTGTTCTTCTACACCCTTTTTCTCCATCTGGTTAAGGAGAGCAAGTATAGCTGCAAGTATTATTATTCCTGCGAGTGCATAAAGAAGATATGTCCAAAGAGCTGAGAATTGGCTTTTGTTTACCTGTAATATGAATCCCTGGGTGAATTGTTTCTCCTGGCCGTTTACTTCGATATTAACTGTTACCTTATAGCTGCCGTCTTCCACATTCTCATCTGGTGATGCGATAAGGTTGACAGTCTCTTTCTCATTAGGCCCTATTTCAACTTCAGAAGCGCTGACAGTTATCCAATCAATATCCTCATTTATCTTTATCTGGAATGTGGCTGTTTCATTAGCATTCCTTATTACCAGAGGTATCAGAGTGTCTTCTGTTTTCTTAACAAACACTTCTTCATATTCTATTTCTGGCTCTGTTATCTCCTCTACTGGCACTTCCTGAGGCTTTTCTAAGATCTCTGGAGTTGTGCTTTCTTTTGTCTGGTTTTCTTCTGTTAGGTTATCAGAATATACTGGAGCGAATGATTTCATAGCATATATCACTCCAAATATTATTCCTGCAAGTATCAATATTATGATCATACCAAGCAACATGTATTTCAGCCAACTATAATCTTTTTTTGATTCCTCAGATGTTGTTGGTTCTACCTTTGCCTTCTTCTTTATTTCTTTCTCTTTTACAGGCTCCAGCTCAAGATCATCTTTCTTCTTTCCCCATTCTCTGGCTCCTGCGATTATTGCAAGCACTAGAAGCACTATTATTCCTGCAAGGATATACCATAGATATCTGAGATAGAATGGTTTATCCTGGCTGACCTTCAGCACAATCTCTTCTGAGATCGGTGTTGTTCTTCCTTCAACATCTATCCTTATATCAATCTTATAATTGCCTTCTTCTACCTGCGCATCAGGTGTTATTATTATATTGACAGTCTCTCTTCCATTAGGCGGTATAACCACATTCTCCTTATCCACCTGGATCCAGTCCACTTCCTCATTGACTCTTATCTTGAAAGTGTTAGGTTCATAATTATTCTGTATCACAAGAGGTATTGTTATATTCTCATATCCTTTTATTTCTATTACATCCCCATATCCTCTTAAGCCTGTCCTGTTAACATAGATTGTTGCGCTCTCGAGCAGATTATGGTCACTTGGCTCTGGTTCTGCAGGTTCTTCTATCACTGCTGTTTCATTTTTTTCTTTGAATATCCATCCCCACATCCTTGAGAGCAATCCAGGTCCCTGAGTTTCATTCATTATTGTCTCGTTGATTACTGGTTCTTCTATGATCGGCTCTTCAATTGTCTCATTTGTGGCATTCATATCATCTGCTGTGAAGAATGATGTCAGGAAATATACTCCTGCCCCGATTCCTCCAAGCAATATCAGTAATGCAAGTATTATCAGCAGCCATTTCAGCCAGCCCTTCTCTTTTTTTTCTACCTCAATCAACTTGTCTGCCTTTTCCTCATGTATTATCCTTGAAGGCTCTCCTTCAATCTCTTTCCATTCTTTCTCTTCTTTGCCTTTTCTTGAGATAAGGAGTATTGCAAGCACTACAAGCACTAAAAGCAGCACAGCTGCAATAACATATGGCAAGGCTCCAAGAATCTTTTCTCCAAGAGTCTTCTGTCTCAGCTTAATGCTGAACTGCCTTTCATAACCTATATCTTTTCCTTTAGGCACAACAGTCACTGAGATATCATATGTACCTTCTTCTGTCTCATTTGTAGGTGTGAATATAAGAGTAATTGTTTCTGAGCTTCCTGCTGGAAGGCTTATTTTTGTTTTGTCAAGCTTTATCCAATCCTGGTCTGTGGTCAGGATAACATCATAATCACTATCCCTTATTCCAAAGCTTGTGATTGTTATCTGGGATTCTCCACCATCATAATTGACTTCTATCTTTTCCTCGACAGAATCAAGTTCTATACTGTAAGCTTCTTCTATTGAGATGACCTCGACCGGGAAAATAGCTTGTGCCATCTTCTCTGGGAAATTTGTGACATTTGCTGTTAGGATATAATCAAAGACTCCAGTCTCATTGCATGGCACATTGATCATCACCGGAATATCTTTGATTTCTCCTGCTTTCACGACTGCGATAGGAGTACTAAGACTTGCCCATGAGGCACCATATAAACCAAAAGAATAACTGCTCTCTCTTGTTCCATCATTCTGAGCATGGCCATTCACTATATATTGTTCACAGCTTACAAGCTGTGGAGCTGCATCTACTGTCAGGGATATTGAATAGCAATTCTCTACACTGACATCCACTGACTTTTCTATAGGGAGCTGGCCTCTATCTGAGACTGATCTTAATGTAATATTATACAATCCTTCTGGCACTGCTGCCGGGTATAATGTGACATTGACTCCTGTTGCCTGCTTTTTTGCAAGACTGATCATGCTTTGGTCAAAGAATGCCCAATCAGAGTTTGTGCTCAGGAAATATGTATTAGCAATATCAGCA
>JAHJCS010000063.1 GCA_018812465.1 Nanobdellota archaeon
CGAAGTTTGCTGATATCTGGGCATACTTCTCAGGGCTCCACTTGGACTGCATCCTGGTAAGAATCTGGTTCTTAACCTGAGCTGCATGGGACATCTGCTCTTCTATCTGGGCTTCTATCTCTGCCTGAGCAGTAAGATCAGATTCTGGGTCGTCTGAAGATATTGCTTCAGCTGCCTCAGCAGCATCAGAAAGATCCTCTTCAGTATTCTCAGTTGCTGTCTCAAGTGCTTCTATATTCCCTTCCTCTGCCATGACCTGTGCCTCGCTCATGCTCTCCTGAGCATATTCAAGGCTAAGCTGTGCCTGCTCAGCATCATCGAATGTCAGTGCAAGGTTTATATCCTCAACTGCATTCTCCAATGCATAAAGAACTGGCTGGTCTGGTGTGATTCCAGCTTCATCTGTCACTTCATCTGTGACCAAAGTCTCTTCTGTCTCTGCAACTGGCTCTTCTGTCACCAGTTCTGTCTCTTCTGATACCTCTTCAGATATCAGCACTGGCTCAGGTGCTTCTTCAGCAACCTCAACCGCTTCTACAGTGTCTGCATTCTGTGCAAATGCTATTGAGACAACACTCAAAAGCATGAGCATAGCAACAAACACACTCAATATTTTTTTCATTTTTGTACCTCCAAACTGATTTATTATCACTATATAACTGATTGGCATACCAGCCATATAGCCTATTTACGCATGATTTATTAATGTTCTGATGAAATCTTATAATCATAATGCAGGGGTCATTAGGCATTTTCTTCTATTTGTTCATACATCTGTATCTCTTTCTCAAGATTCTCTCTTCTATAGTCCAAATTTTTCATAAGAGCTAATGCAAGATCAGATACCATTATCTTTTTATCATGTTCATATGCTGGTTTACCTTCCTCAGTCTTCACAGATTTTCTTGTTTGTAAGTATATTCTTGATAGGTCAGGAGATTGAGCAATCTTCACAGGGTCAAATTCATCTCTCTTGCAGGAATACATGGATAATATACCTTTAACTGTAGCTAATTTCTTTAAGGAAAAGAACATATGCTCTGCTTTTTCAATCAGGAAGGCAAGCTCCCCTACATCCCTAAGGTATGGGGCTGAACCATTAAGGCTTGATAGAATCCCACCTGCATGATCTTGGAATCCATTTGCAGTAAATATTCTTCCCATATACCCTGCGTTTGGTGTTTGCGTTTCTTTAACCATGATTTATCACCATATAAGCAGGGGCCATGATGAGGGCTGGTAAGGTGGTTTCAGAGCATGGCCCGAGCTTTATCATACCCGAGTATAGAACAAGCAGATACTTAATTTCTACGCTCAGAACACATGCAAGAAAAGGTCATAAAACACATCAAATACCTTAGATAGGTTCATTTATGTTCATCTACTGTTCCCTTAGGAAAACAAGGTTTTTTTTGCCTCTTTTCTCTTTATGGATGATTTTTCTGTCTTCTAGCTCCTTAAGAAGGCCTGAAAGCTTTGCTTTTGAGAAACCAGTTATAACCCTAAGAGTGCCCTGTTCACATTTGTTCTCTCTTTGTTTGAGGATATTGACAATCTGTTCCTCATCTTCTTTGAGGTGTTTCTCAAATGCCCCTCTGTCTGGAGTATGCTCAGCTGGTTTCTCAGCTATCTTATCAACAGTCTTTTCAGCCTCTCTAGTTTTTCTTAAGAATAGATAAGAGACAAAACCAGCCACTATAATGATCAGTAGAATTATTATTCCAATAAGATATGAATAACTTGTCTGGTTTTGGTACATGACAAAGAAGCTCTTCTCATCATCTTTATTAAGATCATGAAATGTCCAGATGAGGCTTATTGACTGGCCATCTGTTGTTGAAGAAGAAGGTTTTGGATATGCTGAACCAGACTGAACAGTTGAGTCAGACAAAGGCTTGACCAAAACAGCATTCTCAGGAAGAGTGACAGAAACAGTCAGATTAGAGATATCATCCGGAGCCTTGAAAGCAGCTATGAAATCATTACCCTCAATAAAGTCATCAGAGACATAGTTTATCTCGACTTCTTTGGAGGATACAAGCTTAAGATTAAGTATGTTCCCGCTGATATCCTGGGTTATTGTATTCCCATCAACCTTGACAAGCAAGCCCTGCCTATTGCTTGGGAGATTCAGGAGAATATTACCAGAGACAGGCTCCTTAAAGATCATGGTCTCTTCCACTACTGTGTTGCCATATGCTAGATGAAAGCTCAATGAATATTCATCTATTGACTGCGCATGGACAGGACTGGATAAAAGAAACACTCCTGATAGGATTACCAGCAAACAAACAAAGATGTTAGTTGATTGTTTAAAGATATTTCTCATCAACAAGATTAAGAAATGAAGATATTTAAATCTATCGAATCAAGAGAC
>JAHJCS010000064.1 GCA_018812465.1 Nanobdellota archaeon
AATGTTTGGTTAAGAATCAGTTATTCTCTATTTTTATTATTCTATCTCTTATTTATTTTATTATCTGTATACTATTAATGTTTTATTTATATTGTTTCTGCAAGAAAGTATTTTGCAAGAAAGGATTTGCACACAGCTCAGCAGTTACATCCGTATGCCATAGACGGCACTGGTGTTCACTTAATCATCGCTGTGTTGTGCTTCCTAGACTGTTAAGTCTTATATAAGAGAAACAAGATGTTTTAAAAATCTTTTGGGATTACTTAAGCATTTCGAAGTTATGTGTCATTTTGGACTCAACCTGGCTGACTATGTCTCCGTCCTTATGCTTCAATGTGCTGATATCATAATCATCATTCCATATTGGATTAGGATTTCCCCAGAAAAGCTTTGTGTCTGTGTCTTTTCCATGTCCTGAGTATACTCTCACAGATCCATTAAGGACAAATCCTATAGGAAATGTATAGATATGCTTCTTGTTCTTGTCCTCAAGTGTCCAGCCTCCCATTCTTCCTGATCCTTTTATCTCTACCCATTCACCGTTTGCATCCCTGTCTGAACCTGGAGCTTCGAACTGGACAGATGTTATGTTTATCTTGTCATTATTCACTATTGTCTTGAAATCATGAGTTCTCTCTGATCTTGCTCTGCTGACAATGACTCCTTTCTTGTTCTTGAGTGCTGCTACATCTGATAGGTCATTCCAGACAGGCATTGGATTGTTCCAGTAAAGGCTGTTCTTTGAGTCTGCGCCCTTACCTGTGTGCACTTTGACGCTTCCATCAAGGACGAATCCTTTAGGGAATTTATAAGTATGTTTTCTTTTCTTATCCTGTATCATCCAACCGGTCATATCAGCTTTGCCTGTTACCTCTACCCACTCGCTGTTCAGGTCTCCTTTTCTTTTTGCCTGGAACTGTGCCGAGGTTATCTTTGGCTTGTCTGATTTTCTTGCTGGCTTTTTTGCTGGTTTATTCTTTGGCTGAACAGCTTTTTTTGCAGCTGTCTTCTTTGATACTGATTTTGGTCTTGCTTCAATTTTTATTATCTTTGGCTTCTTCTTGACCTCTTTCTCAAGATTCTTTGCAAGAGTCTTTATCTCTCTCATCTCTTTCTTCCTTTCTGAAGATGTTTTCATAAGATTATCAACATTCTTGCCTAGCTTCTCCATTGTCTTCTGGTTCTGTACAAGAAGCGTCCTGACATCCTTGAAGACTGCGACAAGCTCTTTGTTGTCTGCTGGCCTTATCTTCTTGACATCATCCTTCATCTCTGATGATATGACCTCAAGTTTCTTGACTGTCGCTACATGGTCCTGCAGGCTGTTCTCAATGACTGTTATCCTCTGCCTGACCTCAAGAGGTTCTGCTTCTATAAGGATATTTTTGATCTCATTGATGAGTCTATAGATCTCTCTGACATCATACTTAAGATTAGTGAACGAAGTGTTTAGAACTGTATCAAGATTTTTTAACCAAGAGTTGCCTGCCATTTTATATCTGGTAGGTATAACTCCTATATAAAGTTTACGCTTTTTACTACTGTTAAATAGTTATATATAATGCACTCTTATTACATCTAATCTTATAATACCTTGAAATCAACCACCAGCCGGTATTTCCTTGGGGAGTACTGCCCGCATTTGCGCCATAAAAGCACTTTATAAGGCCTTTTAGCTGTTTTGCAGGCCTTCTCTACCTTCTTTATGGCCTTTTCTTGGATGTCTGGTTCATCCTCAAAATCATAGAAATGCACTGTTGCACCTTTCTTAGCTGCGCCAAGAGCAATATCTAAGAAATCCTCTGCGCTTCTTGGAAGAGGCATGAGTATCCTGTTAAACTTCTTCTTAAGCTTAGGCACTACTTCCCTGACATCACCGCAGTAGAGCTTTGCATTAGTTATTTTGTTAAGCTTCAGGTTCTCAAGACCATACTCATGGCCTGCTGGGTTAATCTCAACACCATAGACCTCTCCTGCTTCTGTGTTTTTTGCTATCACACAGACATAAGGAGCGCAGCCTGAAAACATGACCAGCACTGACTCTCCTTCTTGGACAAGCTCTGAAACCCTCTTTCTTTCTGTGCTCAGCCTTGTTGAGAAATAGACCTTCTCTACATTCAGCTTTATCCTGACATTATTCTCTTTTGCTTCTGTCTCTTTGGTCCTTTTGCCAGCCACGAACTTGAGCTTCTGGGTCCTGAATTCACCTTCATGCTGTCCTGCTTTCTTAAGCACAGTCTTTATGTTCTTCTGCATGGTCATAAGTGTCTCTGCAATGATCTTCTCTTTGCTCTTAAGCTCATCAGGAACCTCAATTATAGCTATAGATCCAACCATATCATAAGCTGTTTTCAGATTTGAAAGCTCTTCTTCTGTGAGCTTTTTCTCAAGTGCTTCTTTCAGTCTCATAATACCACCAGCCATGCTCCTGCAATCATTATCATGCATGCTGTCAGCTTCATCCTCAGGCCTTTCTCATGGAACAGCTCTCCTCCAACAAGTGCTGAGACAAATGTGCTAAGCCTTCTTATTGGTATGACCAGGACAATAAGTGTTGTAGGCAGGGCTATTGCCTGCAGATACAACATATCGCTCACAATAAGCAGCAGGCAGGCCATTATTATTCCAGGCCAGTCCTGTGCAAAAGCTTTCTTGACATTGCTTAATCCGCCTTTCTTCATCATCTTTATACCCATGAATATTGCTGCTATGATCATCATCTGCATGAAATAATATGAATAAATATCAACTGTCCTTATGACAAACTTATCTATCACTGCGCAGAAGCTTATGAAGATAAGATATACAAGCAGATAAATAACTTTCTTCTCCTTGAATATCTTAAGCGGTTCTTTAAGGTTTATTATCTTATGGTCTGCTTCGATCACATAAGCTCCAAGTATCAGGAGCGCTATTCCCAGGATATTGATGCTCTTTGGACTCTCTCCTAGAAGAAGGAATCCAATCACAAGCAGGAACATTGGGCTGAGGTTCTTCAGGGGCTCTATTTCTGATATATCATGATGCCTGAGCAGCCTGAATATTATGAACGCAGAGATCGCAAGAAGCGATGATTTTAGTATGATCAGGGCCCACGCTTCTGTGCTCTGGTAAAAATTAACTTTAGGAAGAAGGACCATTATGAACGCAAATGATACAATAAAATAGGTTGTTATGAAATCCATTGTATGATGCTTCTCAAGCATTTTCTTCTTCACAACCTCTGAAATGCCGAATATGAACGCAGACATCAATACAAGCACATACCATTCCATTTTAGAAAAAGTAAAGAGGGACACTTTTTAAATCTTTTTAAAAGGCATAAGTGCATCTAAACAGAAGATTAGCTTCAGAAGAACTGTGAGAGCCCTTTTTGGCTTCTCTTATCAGACTCAGCATTTATTTTTGTTAATGCATCTGAAACTCTTTTTTCTGAGAAATCATGCTCATCAACAAGCAGCTTGTTGATCTTTTCTGCATCAGGTTTAGCCCACTTCAGATCATAGTCATCGCTTGTGGGCATATTTTTTATTGTGTCAAATACTTCTTCCCATTGAAAATCAAAATGATCATTCCATCCTGCGTTCTTGAACATCTGGCCAAAATTGTTTTTGCCTTCCTTCACCATCTTCAGGGCATTCTTTGGGCCTATTCCTTTTATGCCCCCTATATTATAATCAGTTCCTACAAGCATAGATAGGCAGATAAGCTGGTCCTGGCTTATTCCAAGCGCTTTTAAGTTCTCCTCAAGCTCCATCATCTCTGGTTTGACTGTTATATATGAGAGTTTTCCAGGAAGCTTTCTCTTCTCAGAGACTGTCAGATTCCTTACAAGCTTTGGAACACCAAAAACAAGACAATCAAAATCCTGGCTTATCTCTGCATAAGCCTCTCCTTTATTCACAATATAAGCTGCCTGCGCTTCTCCCTCAGAAGGGGCCTGTATGACTGGAAGCCCCATTGCAGTGATAAGTTTCTTAGCTTCCTCAACCATATCTCTTGTCAGTCTGCTTGTCCTTGCAGCATACTTCTTCATCTGGTCCAGATCCTTCCTGTCCTTTGCTATTTCATACTCTTTCTGCGCCTCTTCTTTGAGGTCAGATCTTCTTTCCCTCTCTTTCTGCTTGAGTCTTGGGGCTTTTCCATCAAAGACAAATGCAAGCCTCAATCCTCTGTGCATAAGGTTGGTAGTCCTGTTGAAAAGCCCGTTTAGATGAGAGGTTATATTGCCTTTAGAATCCATGAGAGGAGAACCATCAGCCATCCTTATTGTTGTGAGGAACTGATACATCACATTGTATGAGTCTACAACAAGTACCTTATCTTTGAGGTCCTGTATCTCAATCTCTTTCTTTATTATGATATCCTTTAATTTAGTGCCCATTTTAATCTAAAAAGAAGAATAAAATATAAATCTTTTTGAAAATATTGTCTTTATTCCTTGACCTTTATAGTGAGTGTATTCTCCTGATAAGTGTCCCAGAACTGAGGCGTTGACTCATATTCTACCATCACATCAAAGACATAGCTTCCAGGAATTGTGTTTTCTCCAGGGCCTATTGTTGGCTTCACTTCTACAATAAGAGGCAGCACTTTCTCCTGTCCTGATCCTATCTTCTCTATTCCGAATCTGTTTTTTCCTAGCCAGGTTATCATTGCATCATCTTCTGTTCCTTCAATGAGTGTAGCAACCCCACCTGTTGTCTTTGCTTCCTTGAAATGTAGAGCTACTCTGAAGTTGCCTTCTTTTGGCATTACATTCTTTATTCCTAGGCCAAACACATAAACATCCCCTACCTGCATTATCTTATAAGGTGTTGAGATCATAGTTTTCTTTGCTTGCTCAAATTGTGTTGCTTTAGCCTCTTCTTCTGAGCTCAGCTCATAAGAGACTGCTGCTGTTTGTGTGGTCTGAGCTGTTTGTTGTGTCTGCTGGGCTCCTGTCCCAGAGTCTGCTGTAGGTGTTGAGGTCACTGTGTCAGGACCTTTTCCGCAGCCTATGGCCACCACTAGAATTATCAATATTGCATATAAATAAGCATATTTCATGCTTTCACCCCCAATAGAGCCTAATTTGGGCTGTTCATTTAAATATTTTATGGTCTAAATTATTCAGAAAGATATTAAGACTATTCTGTCATATCTTCTTTACATACATATTCTTGAACTCTGACTCAAGGACCTCTTTGGCCTTCTTTGTCAGGTCTCCTGTCACAAGCAATAGCACAGGCATCTTCTTCCTCTGGCCTTCTATGAAGACAGAGCT
>JAHJCS010000065.1 GCA_018812465.1 Nanobdellota archaeon
ATAATCACATATCCTGTAATCCCGGTGCAGACCATCAATCTTTTTCATGTCCTTATCAGAAAGCTTCCAAGAGAACATATCAAGATTCTCTTTGATGTGCTCTTCTGACTTTGATTTTGCTATCACAATCATTCCTTTCTGCAGCAGCCATCTCTGCGAGACCTGTGCAGCTGTCTTTGAGTATTCTTTGCTTATGTCCTGGAGCACCTCATCATCTATGACCTCTCCATGTGCATTAGGGCAATATGCAGTTATCACAATCCTGTTCTTTTTGCAGAAGTCCAGCAATTCTTTCTGATTAATATAAGGATGAAACTCAACCTGATTCATGTTTATAGGAATTATATCCAGAGCCAGTGCTTCTTTGAGATGAGCTATAGTGAAATTGCTCACACCAAAGCTCTTAATCTTTTCTGCATCCAGAAGTTCTTTCATCGCTGTGAGAGTCTCTTTCATAGGGACATCCTTGTTAGGCCAGTGCATAAGATACAGGTCAATATAATCAGTTCCAAGCGCTTTCAGAGAGCCATTGCATGCCTTGATGACATCATCATGATGAAGATGGTCATGAAAAGCCTTTGATGTGATGAATAGCTTTGATCTGTCTGAATCTTTTATTGCTTTTCCTACAGCATCTTCATTATTATAGATCTCAGCTGTGTCAATATGGGTGTATCCGACTTTCAAAGCAGTCTTTACTGCATTGATGCATTCTGAGCCTTTCATCTTCCAGGTTCCAAGACCTATCACAGGCATCTGATAACCATTTTTTAGCTTGATGTATTCCATTGCAAGAATGTAAGAACATCCCCTATAAAAGTTTTTTCATCTTCAGTGCGTCTCCCCAGGTATCAGGAGCTTCGCAGATTATTGTGATGTCAACTTTCTCTTTCTTTAATGCATCAAGAAGCTTCTTTGCCTTGCCAAGGTCAGTAGGGATATGCTTTCTCTCACCTTTTGTGGTGTACTCAATGCCAGAGAAATGCGCTGTCTTGTGTTCTATTCTTTTTATCTTCCTGACAACATCAATGTAATTGTATTCTTTTGCATATCTTGCCTCAAGATGGGCAAAGTCAATGCATATTCCGCACCCAGTCTCTTTTACCAGCCTGATGAGCTCATCAAGGTCGCCGAACTGTGATGCCTTGCCTGTTGTCTCAGGGCACAGCACAACATCCCAACCATTCTTCTTTATGACTTCCTGCATCTCAACAACTGATTTCAGCACAATCTGGAAACAATCTTCTAAAGAGAGCTTGCCATAATACGCAGCATGGAACACAATATACTTTGCACCCATATGATGGCCTCTCTCGCATGAATCAAGAATCCGTTTCTTTGAAGCCTCAATCTTGGCCTTGTCCTCTGAAGCCAGATTTATGTAATAAGGAGCATGCACAGATATCACAAGACCATGCTTCTTGTTCTCCTCGCCTATCTTGCCAGCAAGCTCATTAGACATCTGAACTCCCCTGACAAATTCCATCTCAACTGCATCCAGGCCTAACTCTTTCAGAACTTTTAACTTATTCAGAGAATCGCCATTTGTGCCAGCTGGGCCTATTTTGATTGCCATGAATGGCGATATGCCATTTAGATTTATAATGTTTTAGATGCTTTCACAAAATATCCCAACCACATATATTTACTACTTATAAGAGACTACAAAACGAAAGATTTAAATAGTAGTAGTATATAGTTAATATATGAAAGAGCCAAATATACCCAAAAAAGAGGAGCTGATACAGTTAAGTAGAACTGTTTATACTGATGGCCAGCTAGTATATAAATTTGATTATAAAGAAAGCCCTGATGTTTTCAGGCAGGTACAAGATGATTCTTTAGGAATATCTTCTTTTGATGAGGTTATTGCTCTGAAAAGAGTTGAGGGATTGCAAGGATGCCAACAGATTGTTGGATTCATTGATGATGTTCTTGTCACAAGACTTATTCCTGGATATAATCTGGATATGACAAGTAATCAGCAAACTCAAGGACCCGCATATAGTGATGAACAATTAGAATCTTATTTTAAGACACTCATTGAGATGGGCAAAAGAGGAGTCAGTTATGACCAAAAACCTAAGAATATAATGTTTCATCCAGATTATGGTTTTACTCCAATTGATTATATGACTATGCCAATATCATCAACACCGCATATTATGTTGTTCCCTATTCTTTTTGGGATCTCAGGTGCAAATGAACATTCAGGAGGTTTTCCTGATGGTCAAGGCGGACTAAGCAATGACCCAGAGTTTCTTGCAGTAAATTATAACCGGATGTTGACAGCATTTCATGAAGCAGATCCAAAAAGAGCTATACAAATAATTACTTCTGGTTTTGACCCAAAAAACATCCCAAAATTATTTTACAAAGAATTGAACCCTGATTCAAAAACTTTTAATGAAATGCAAGAGATTCTTAAAGAAAGGTATCAGTCCAGCTTAGAACAGTTGATTAAATAATCAGGTATGTTTATATTTTCTTTGCTAAACTTAGCATTATTTCATTATATCCTTATGGATGAAATATTTTGAGTATCTGGCCACAATAGAAGATACTATTATTGAATACAATATAAAAGCCAGTGTGAGGTCCGTTATCTTTGTTATATCAGGAATCTGGGCCTGAAAAGTCGTCAGGAGGAAAGTCACTGATGCCACAGCTATTCCTTTAGGGGCATTAAGGGTCATAAAAAGCCTTTCTCTCAGCGAGAACTGGCCCCTGAAAGCCATGAGTATTGAGAAATACCTTATTATCACCATGAGTATAAACAGGCCTATGGAGTAAACAAAGAACTGCGCTGTGAATGACACCCTGATCAGAAGACCTATAAGCACAAACACAAGTATCTCAAGAGCATAAGAGAAGAATGAAGAGAACTCCTGAAGCTCTCCTTTGTGCTTCACATACACTGAGCCAAAGAACAGGCCAAGTGTTGTAACAGCAAGTACTCCGCTGCCTTCCAGGGCCTCTGCCATAACATAGGTGAGCAGAGCAGCTACAATGATTGAAAGAGGCGAGAGCAGGGTTGAATACTGCTTCCTCATGACCTTGAAGATGATTATGCCCACAAGTATCCCTACACCTATTCCTGCCACTATCTGCTGCAGGAATGGAAGTATCTGGTCAATGAATTGTGTTGTTATTGATTCAGAACTTATTCCAGTCAGCGCAAACTCAATTATTATGAAAGGCAATATGACAATAAGAGGGGTGTTTATGATCGCTTCTACCTCCAGAAACTGCAATGCCTTGTGTTTCATGCCCTGCAGCAGAGTAAGCACAACATCAGGAGCTGTGCCTGCCATCAGTGCAGAGAAAAGAAGAGCTATCAATATAGGCACATCATAGAGATAATGTGTTGCAAGAGTGAGGAAGATCATTGACATGATCAAGAAGATTCCAGTCAGCTCAATGGCCGGCATTGAATCCTGATCAAATTCCTTGAGCTTGAACCTTGATGTTGAGTCAAACACAATCATGACAAGAGCAAGTATTCCTATGCTCACTATGAATACTTCAGGGAATGCGACAAGAGGAGCTCCTTTATAATGGACCTGGCCCAGTATTATTCCCAGCACTATGAGAAACAGGATGTTTGGTATCTTCATTTTCTTAGAGAATATTGTGGTGAGTATGCCAAAGAATAGTATCATTCCGATGTATCCTAGGTAGACCAGTGACTCATTCATATTATCCCTACAGACTTATGTCAAGCAGATATTCGAACTTGACAAATAGCTTTGTTGTGCTCAGGTAAGACCATAACAGCACAGATATCCCAGAACCCACAAAACCCAAGAAAAGGGATACCAGGATCAGGTTGATTATAGGTATGATCATGCTTGAGACAACATTGA
Organism: Nanobdellota archaeon; assembly: GCA_018812465.1. GTDB lineage: Archaea > Nanobdellota > Nanobdellia > Woesearchaeales > UBA12501 > WJJV01. The sequence goes on from JAHJCS010000065.1 coordinate 3,867, forward strand.
AAGAGTAGATAAGCCCCATTGTGAGGGGTATTGAAGCAGCAGCAAAAGATGCACCAGCCATCAGCGCTAATTGAAGATTCCTGAATCCTATTCTGAACACAAGCACAAGAAGCTCAAATATAATGCCAGCTGCAAACAGCACAATCACTTTCTTGATTCCTGTTGCTCCAAGATTATCAAGGCTGAATGTCAGCAGGCTGACAATGACCAGGAATATCGGAGCAGTGCCTATCTTTTTTATCACATTGTAAGTGAGAGACACAGAAATAGATAAGACAAACACTGATATCAAGAATGCATTCTGGGGGCTCAGGAACCTGTTGATCAGCAAAGCCATCACAAGCCACATCAATGCCAGGGCTAGGATGACTATTATATCATGCATCCTGAACATCTTGAGCATTCTCATTTTATCTTAGGTTATCTCATCTTTTCTTCTTAAGAAAACTTCTTTTCTTTGGTTTTATCTCTTCGATCATTGAGGACTCTATATCCTTTGCCTTTCTTGAATAGCGTTTTAGGATGCTCTTTGCTTTTAAAGCAAGATTATCATAAGTTCTTTTAGAACTCCTTGATGCAGCCTTGATAGAAGCTGCGCCTGCTGAGCCAGATGATACTGTTCTTTTCTTGAGTCTCCTGAAATAAGTATGCATCTTCTCTTCATCATCATGGATGATCTTAGCGACAATCCTCTTCTCCTGCTTTGCTTTTGCAATGCCTGATGACTCCAGATTAAGAAGATTCTTCTTTATTCTTGCTGCTGCACTGGCTGATCTTGATGATACAGAGCTGATTAGGGATTTAGCCTTTGAGATTGACCTATTCCAGCTCTCTTTGCCTTTCCTTGCCTGCTGCGCATTATGCTGCTGATGGAATTTTGCCATCATTATCTTCTGCTGCCTTTCTTTTGCGAGAGTGGCCTGCAGCTCTTTCTTCTCTTTCATCAGCATATTCTTATGCTCTTTCTCCCTCTGAGCATGAAGTTCTGCCATGCGCTTCTTATGATTGCTCATTTTCCTGGAGGGAGCAATGCCTTTTGCAAGGAAATCCTTTGATTTGGTGTAATAATCCCTGGCTATCCTTATAACATCCTGATCAAGCTTCTCTGAGAAACTGAGAGCTTTAGAGACATTATCTTTTATCCTGCTGCTGAATTCTTGCATTCGCTTCTCTCTGAGCTTCCTTGATTTCTCTTTCTCAATCTTATTCTGCTTCTCTTTCTGAAGCTTTTCCTGCACATCTTTATGAACATCAATCCATTTAACCCTCTCAATAGCCTTCTCTTTCTCAGGCTCAACAGCTGCTTTCTGAGGCTGCTGGACTGAAGGCTTTACAGGGCCTGGTCCTCTAGGTATTTTAGGTATAGATATCTTGGATATTGATTTCTTTGACTTCTGATAAGACTCCTTTATCTTTGAAAGCAGGTAATTGTCAAACTTCTTTGATAATGCCAGACCTTTCATTGAATGCTCTTTTATCTTATGTGCAGCTGATCTGCCTGCAGACATAATACTCTTGCTGATGATAGGGAATAGTGATTTTTTGGCCTTCTGGGGCTTTTCCCATTCAATCTTCTTAGGCTCTATGACTTCAATCACACCAGGCTTTCTCACTGGCTTCTTTCCCATCCTGGATATAAGTTCTTCCTGGTCAGCAGGTTTCACAGGCTTCTGAGCAGGAAATGCATTCTTAATTGATTTTAAAAAGCTCTCTGACTTGTCAATAACCTTACTATCAAGTTCCTTGGAATACTTCCATACCCGTGCAGAATGCTTCTTCACACCAGAACCAAAAGAAGACAAAGACTTAAATAAAGATCTAGACAAAGATGTCCCAGCAGCACCAACACCATTCACAAATGCACCAAACAAAGGCTTCTTTGGCTTCACAGGCTCAGGCTGCTTAA
>JAHJCS010000066.1 GCA_018812465.1 Nanobdellota archaeon
AAAAAGGGGTGGGATAGGATAATAAAGCAATAAACCACCAAAGTAAGGAGGTAACCAAAATGGAAGATTTTGAACTAAATGTAGCCTCAGATGATGAAGAGGGAGATTTTGACAGCTATGATGCTGAAGATGATGATTGATAGCTGAAAATTTTTATTATTTTATTCTTGGGATTCCTGCAGAAGCAGGACTCTCAATATTTTAAATGCATGAAAAACATTATAAATATCACATTCTGCCCTTAGGATATGATCATCAAAATCTATAACAAAGAGATAAAGCAGGATATAGCTGATGAACTCATAAAAAAGATCAAAGCAAGGAAAGGGCTTGAGAATTCTGATGACAAACTCATAGCAGCCAAGATGGCTGATTTCCTGAAAAAGGACTCCAAGGCGCTTGATAAGCTCAGCAAAGCAGAAGATTACAAGAAGATAGTAAAGTCAAAAGAAGCTGATGCTCTTGTCAAGCATGTCAGGGCAGAGATGAGACCTATTTACGGCCTTTTCATCAAAGAGAGCCTGGCTGATATAAAGCAGCTTCTGATGGAAGAGAAAGCGCACATAAAAGAGATACTAGGATTCCATGTCTCGTCCAGCGAGAGGATGGACTTCTACAAAGAATTCTATCAGAAGATATTTGAGATAACAGGAAAGCCTGAATCTATTGTGGATATTGCATGCGGACTTAACCCCCTGTCCTTCGAATTCATGGGTCTGCCTAAGAAGACAAAGTATTATGCGATTGAGCTGAACCAGAATGATGCAGATGCTATTGATGAGTTCTTCAGGAGATGGAAAATAGATGGAAAAGCATTCCAGCAGGATATAACAAAAGAAACAATAAAGTTCAAGGCAGATATTGCTTTTACATTCAAGATATTTGACATCATAGACAACAAGATAACAGAAAGGATAATAAAGGAGCTTGATGTGAAGTGGATTGCAGCAAGCTTCTCGACAAAGACAGTGTCAAAGAAGGATATGAGATTCAAGAGAAGGTCAGGATTCCAGAAGATGCTGAGAAGGCTTGGCCTGGGGTACAAGACAATCACATTCCCGAATGAAATAGTGTATTTGATAAAGAAAGAATAAGAAAGGATGCAATACAATGCCAAACCTCGAATCAAACCCATACGCAGAAGACCATGAATTCAAGGAAAAATTCATAGAAAGATATTCAAAGCTAACAGACTGGCCTGAGTTCGAGAGGTACTGCAGGTCCTATCTCAGGAAGTGCATCAGGGTCAATACTATCAAGATAACTGTGCCTGAACTAAAGAAGAGGCTGGAAGATAAATGGACCCTTGATCCAGTTCCATGGTGCAAAGAGGGCTTCTGGATAAAACATATAGGGGAGAAGAAGATTGATATAGGCAATCTAAAAGAGCATGTGCTAGGTTATATCTATGTCCAGGAGGCAGCATCTATGATACCTCCTGTTGTCCTTGATCCAAAGCCAGGGGATATTGTCCTGGATATGTGCGCTGCTCCGGGTTCAAAAACAACACAGATTGCCCAGTACATGAAAAATGAGGGAGTCTTGGCAGCTAATGATATCTCAGCAGACAGGCTTGCATCTTTAGGGATAAATGTACAGAGATGCGGACTCACAAATGTCATAATAACAAAATCATTGGGTTTTGGCATAAAGAGCCCTACAGATGAAGGCTTTGACAGAATACTTGTTGATGCTCCATGCTCTGGCACAGGCTCGATAAGGAAGAGCCTCAAGACAATAAGGATGTGGAATCCTAACATGATAAAGAGGCTTTCCATGACCCAAAAGAAACTGATTGAGAAAGCATTCAGCCTGCTTAAGAAAGGAGGCACAATGGTGTACTCAACATGTTCTGTAGAACCAGAGGAGAATGAAGAGGTTGTGAGCCATCTGCTGGATAAGTGCGAGGAGGCAAAGCTTGAGGAGATAAAGCTTAACATCAAGAAAAGCCCATCAGTAACAGAGTTTGAGGGAAAGACATACAATCCAGAAGTGAAGAAATGCCTCAGGATATGGCCTCAGGATAATAATACTGAAGGTTTTTTTATTTCTAAGATAAAGAAAATATAGGATGATAATGGGAACTGATAAGAATAATATAGATTCAGAATATAAAAGAATAGTGAAAGAGTATGAAGAATTTGAAGGCGTAACTGACAGGATATTGAAGGACACATCCCATGGATTCTTTGTGCCCACAAACCTAAGACTGCTCTTTGAGTTCTTCAAAAAGATAAAGCTTGACAGGTATAAGAGCTTCATTGACCTTGGCTCAGGTGATGGAAGGGTTGTCATGCTGGCTTCGCTATTCACAAGAGCAGCTGGAATAGAGGGGGATGAGAAACTGCATAAGATGGCGCTTGAGATGAGGAAAAAGTTAGGCATGAAAGCTGAACTCATTCACAGAGATTACCTAGAGCATGACATAACTGGTTATGATGCTGTGTATATGTATCCTGATAACAATATAAGCTATGAGCTGAATAAGAAGCTCCTCAAAGAGATTAAGGGAGACCTGCTCATATTCACAGACACATTCCTTCCAGAGGCACTGGATGTAGAGGTTGTCAGAGTTGATTTCATGAAGTTCTGCATATGCAAGCAGAAGAAGATATGATGTGATGAGTGATTTTAGTTCTTTCTGAAGATTATTGATGCACTTGATGAGATGATATTAGATACTAATCTTTCCTGCCCTCGCCTGTTCACACTGCAACTTCAAGCGGAGAGGTGAGGCTCATTTTTATAGGCAGCAACAACAGAAAATGCTCTGCATTTTCTTAGTTGCAAAGACAAGCTTTGCAACAACAATGGCGCAGACGCGACTGGGGAGGCGCCCTGCGGGCTGTCGCGTAGGACATGCGAACACAGTGAGCATGGCCGTCTGCCGCCATTATTGTTGTTGCCGAACTTAATAACTCAACCAGTATATTACAAAGTTGACCATAACTTCCTAAAACTATATAAATAATAAAATTATATATGTAATCTAAGGGGTATTATGTATCAGCAGAACTACAGGACTTACAGGATAGGCTCTTTTAGGACATCAGAGATTGAGATCCAGGACCTTTTCAAGGCCTGGGTCGCAATATCAATAGCTTTTGCTATTGTGATGAGCAGAGGCATAACCCTACAATCTCTGATGTCAATGCAGTTTCTCTATAATTTCCTCATTGCAGCATTCACAGTAGGTGTAGGATTCATATTCCATGAGATGGGCCATAAGATTGTGGCACAGAGATATGGCTGCTTTGCTGAGTTCAGGGCATGGAATAAGATGCTGCTGCTTGCGATCGCAATGTCTTTCCTTGGTTTTGTGTTTGCTGCACCAGGTGCAGTCATGATCCAGGGCAGAGTGGACAGGATAAGGAATGGAAGAATTTCAATTGCAGGCCCAGGAGTGAACCTTGTGTTGGCTCTTGTGTTCCTAGGACTCATACTCAGCCTTGGAAACAATATCTTCTTCCAGTATGGGCTGATGATCAATGCATGGCTCGGGCTGTTCAACATGATACCTCTAGGAAATCTTGATGGTAAGAAAGTCCTGATCTGGAACAAGACAGCATATGCTCTTGTTGTGGCAGTCTCTGTTTTGCTGCTCTATGGCATGAGATATATCTAATAATAAACAGAATCAAGAAAATGCAAAAAGATAAACCAGAATATAATGGCCATCAACCTCTCTCTGAGATATGCAGGTCCTCTATGTCAGACCTTACTGATAAAGAGATCTCTGGATGTGTGATGGATGCATGGAGCCTCTATGAACAGGGCAATAACCCAGGTACAAGAAGCAGTCTTTATACAATAATAGAGGAAGCTAATACAAGAGAGTTATGCAGACCAGTGATAGAAGATGTTCTCAGAAAGCTGTTAAAGGACTTATATACTCAATGCTGTAATGCAGGCAGTGATGGGCAGGATTCTGTGCAGGTATTGGCAAAAGTTAACACTTTTAACCGTTTAATTTATAAACTTGAAACACTAGGATATCATGAGATATTGGCAGACCACACTAAAGAGATAGAGCATATAAAAGGGATTGAAGATGATGCCAGACCAGGTAATCACAAATCTTATGGAGGACCTGAGGAAGGGCACTAAGGGCATGCCCCTGAAGAGTGCTGTGTTTGAGGTAGGAGAGCTTTCAGGCATAACAGCAAAGGAGCTTGAGGAATACCTGCAAGAGAATGCTGATTTCGAGTTCTTGATTGAAGAGACTAAAGCAAAAGTCAGGTGCAGATGCGGATATGAAGGCATGGCAGAGATAATTGACAGTGAAGATGGAGAGGTTGTCTTCATGTGCTCAAAGTGCGGAGATATTCCTGAGATAGTGTCAGGAGACAAGGTGAAGGTCTCAGAAGTACAGGTTAAGGACTGAATAAGCTAGTTGTTTCTTTTTTGTTGAGAGTGGTGTGCTGAAGTATGCCCTATTAAAGCATTATCTTCCTGGCTCGGCCTGTTCTCGCAGCAGACTGACCTGGCCGAGTGATGATTCTTGTCCTTAAAATCAGACAAACTAGGACCGGCCAGCCTCACTCCGCCATTTCTAGAGTGCAACT
>JAHJCS010000067.1 GCA_018812465.1 Nanobdellota archaeon
AATAAACATAAAAGCACAGGACCTTTTGATGGACATGGAGCCTGTTGAGAAGAAAATACAGCTAGAGATAAAATGAGGAATAAGATTACAGCAATGATTATGATTTTTATAGTTATTTCTATAAATTTTAGCTCTTTTGTCATCGCTCCGGAGGGGGGTGATGCTGGAGAGAGTAATGAGATTGTAATTGATTGGGGCCACCCTGATGATAATGCTATCCAAACAGCTTTCTTGACAGATCCTCAGTCAGTGATCAGTATATATCCTAATGAGGCTAGGGTTTATTTGAGGGCAAATCCTGGTTTTACTACAAGTGATCCTATTGTTGCTGAGGAGTTCCTGAACAGTGTCTCTTCTTCAGGCCCTATTTCTGATCCTTCTGATATAGCGATAGCTGAGGATTATGTTTCTTTGTATTATTCTGTTCCTTCTTTTGAGATTAATGGTGATGTGCAGATAAAGAGGGATATTATTATCAGCAATGGTGTTGAGTATAAACTGGATAATCTGGGGAATCTACCTGGTGTAGTAAAGATTGTCTCTCCTGAGAAGCCTACCAAGGGACTTGTCTTTGTGACTGATACAAATACTGAAATCAATGTTGAGACTGGAGGTGATTTTGAGGGCAAGGACGGGAAATTTTATTTTAATGGAAAGGAGTTAGATTTTAGCGGTTCAAATGACCAGAAGATAACTATCTCGGATAAAGGTGGTGAGCTTAGTGTGTCATGCAAGACAAAGTGCAGTTTTAAGTCAGGAAAGATGGATATTACTCTTGAGCCAGATGGATATTATAAAGAGAAAGGCGGAAAAGCGCAGATTCATTCTGGTTATGTGAATGAGGATGGTTGGAGGATAAATGGCAATGCAAAGTTTTCTGTGAAGGATGGAAAAGTTGATGGGACAGATCCTATTACAGTCTCTTTTGCGCAGCCTCCTGTTGCAGGTGCAATGAGCAAGGTGTGCTATAATAGCGGAACTCCAGGTCAGAATGGCAAGTGCGCTGCAGCTCCATTTGAGGTAGCTAATGTGGCTTTCTGCCTTAAGTGTTCTGCTGCTGAATATAACCAATTGGACAAGGCAGTCAGTGATGGTTCTCTTTCAGGTTATGTTTTCTGGGGAAAGACACCTGATTCCAAAGGCAAGATTGTTGACAGCGCAAGAGCAAGAGGAGATTTCCTTGCTAATTTCAATCACGATCTTGTAAGGAGCGAGAATAAGAATCTAAGGTGGGATTTTGTCAATGACAATACGGGCAATAGTCTTAAGTTTGACTATCAAGGAAGTTATACTGATGAAAGGCTTGGCTCGGTGATGGCTGGAGGCGCCACTCTTGAACTAAAGACAGAAAAAGATGATGCTGGAAGATATAGTGGTGTTCATGTTGAGAGGGAGAGGATAGCCCATTCTTTCCTTAAGACAGGTCCTGAACTTATTGAGATGGTAGCAGGAGACGATGTTTATTATAAGACAAATTCTGCTTTCTATACTGATCTCCTTCTCAATCCTAACAATATTGATTTTGACAAGAGCAAACCTGGTGTGAATGATATTGATCCTGCTTATTTCCTCAGTCTTGTTGTTGACACTAATCTGATGACTCATATGGAGCAGGAAATGTCAAATGAGTTTAGCGCTATGTTCCCTGACCTCTTTCAGTCACAGTTTAATGCTTTTGCAGTTAAGTTCAATAATGGTGATTATGGTGAAGATGTCCTGAAGGACAGAGGTCCGATTAACATGAACACGCCTCCAATGGATGCTGTTGGAACATTTGCTTCTTTGACAGATTGGCGTCCCCCTATTCACTTAGAACTTGATAAGGTTCCTGGCTATGGGAATGTTGATATTGCTTTTTACAATGATCCTCTTCAGGTTGATAATAATGAGGCCACATGGCTGAGCCATGAGACTTTCAAGTATACTAGTGATACTGGGACTGACCAGGTTCCTGTGATAAATCTTTATTTCAGCAAAGGCCAGACAACTGTGATTGAGCAGAACACTGTGTTAGAGTCAGGGCTTTTCAGGGCTTTCCTTAATATTGATTATTCACAGGAATCATTCCGTATTGCTGACAGCAATGGGCTTAAGGGGGATGCAAGGAATAAATTTGTGTCAAATCGTATGAATCAGCTGCATACTGAGCTAGTGCTTGAAGAGAGGTATAAAGAGCTGGCTAATCTTGTTGAGTATGTTGATGACAGCAGCTGGATTGGTGTCAAGGCAGCAAAGGAGTGGGGTTTTGGCAGTAGGGAAGAGGCTCTTGCTGAGATAAAGAGCATGAATGGTATGATAATTGCTGCTGAAGATATCCAGAAACGGAGAGACAAGGATCCAACTCTGACTCTTGCTCAGATAAGAAGCGAGGCTATGAAGAGCAATGATAAGGACACTCTCAGGCTGTTCACAGAACCCAGCATAAACATGCAGATGTACAGTGAGAAAATAACTCCTGATGGAGGGAAAGTTGTGATATGGGGCAAGGAGTTCGATCTTTCAGATCCTCAACAGAGGGCAAATGCAATATCCTATAATCTAATGACTGCTGCTGAGCTGTATCATCAGAGAGGTGATTATGATCAGTCAATGGAATATTATGTTGCCATGGTATCTCTCTCGTCTGATGACAAGACTTTTGTTGATGTTGTTTCATTTCTTCCTAAGTCTTTCAAGACAGATGCTCCTGCTGAGAATGAGTTCTCAGGCTTCATGAGAGCATATGCTGGCTCTCCTAATCTTGATCCAGGCAAGGTTTTGATAGATGGAGAATATTATTATCTTCCTCCAGAGTTGCATGATGTGATTGAGGCAAATCCTAACAAAAGAGAGATGATACTCAATATGGTCAAACTGCAGGATGATATGAGGAATGATGAGGGATGGAAGGATACAAAGGAGTTCATGATTGATTTTATACCAGATGATACTGTTGATGTTGTTTCCAATGTGGCTTTTGAGTTCAAGGGATTGTATTTTGCTGCAAAGACTATAGGCACTTCAGCGCTTAAGCTTGCTGCAAAAGAGACCTTCCTCGCTGGAATGAAAGGTGTTGCAGGAGGAACCTTCAAGGCAGCAGCTATAGGTCTTGTCGGAGTCGGAGGTGTAGGTGGTGCAGAAAAGGAAACTCTGGAACAGTTCGGAAAGAAGATGTTCCCTGATCTTGTTGAAGGCGAGATAGATAATGTGATTAGGCTGTTTGACAATTCTCTTGATAATGCTGCCAGGACTGCTGATGATGTTGCTGAGACTGCAAGTGATGTTGTTAGAGGCACAGATGATGATTTTTTTAGATGGCTGGATAACCAGGATGTTGATGAGATAGTTGGGCATGGTGCTGGAAGCTATGGAAGTGAAGGGGGTAGGATATTTGAATCAGGAGTTGTATCTGCTGATGACTGGAGGAGAACAACTGTGGATTTATTTGAGAATGAGAAGACTGCTCTCATTGATGCCTCAACATCTGATCCTTCTCTATTCCCTGATGATACTGTTATTCATATGACATCTACAAAGAATCTTGATGGTATATCCGGCGGAGGATTGCGCATGAGCGATGGAGCAGAGGGGGTTGGAGTCTATACTGGGGCGATTGATTCTCCTGAGAAATTAGGTTTGTATTCTACTTCAGCAGCTGGAAGAGAAGGTGCAGCTCCTGCAATACTAAGAGTAAATGATGATGGACTCAAATATGTAGATACTCCAAATGGAAGAGTATTCAGAGAGGATATACCCCCTGACAGGATAGAATTTTGGGACTCATCTTCCAGCAGTTGGAAACCTGTCTCAGAATGGAGTCCTGCAGATGATATAGTGCGGCTGCCTTCTGAAGACAGCCTTTCTTTTGCAGGAAGATCCACACCAGAAAGGATTGACTTGATGTTTGAAGATGCTGTCGAGAATAGTGGGGGAGCTGAAGGAATAATCTCCAAGAAGTACAATAAATATCGTGAACTAGGATATGATGATGCTACTGCTAGGAAGATGGCTGTAGCTGCTTATAGGGATATGCAGTGATTATAATAATCTTTGAAAATATCCAGACTTTAATCACATAACCACTTGATAATATTAAAGAGATTTTAAGAACACCTATCTTTTATCATAATTTATTGCATAGAAAGGAACCCCTTCTTTCACCATTGTCTCTGTTAGTGCAATAACATTCCTTGGGCTTATTATCTGGCATGGTGATCTTTCCTGGCTCAGTTCACTCACAATCATAGGCACAAACCCATTTTCTGCCCTCATCTTAGAATAATTTTTGATGGTCTCTATTAGACTGCCTGCTTTTTGGGTCATCTCTGCTATTGCCTGCTGTCTATCAGGTGTCTCTTCAACAGCTGTGTCTATCTTCTGCCTGAGTTCCCTGTATTCTTTCTCTGCCATCCTTTGTATTATTGCAGCACCGCTTTCATCATCATATTTTATGCTAGCACCTAATGATACTGCTCCTTTGAGAAAATCAAAATCATTTTCGCTTGCCTGATATTCAGGACCTCTTCCTTCAAGAAGCAGAGTGCTTATTCCCTGACAAATAACATATTGAATTATTTCATTGACCTCTCTGTCAGCTTCATACTTAGGGTCAAAACTGAAGACCAGAGCTTTTCTCTGTTTTCCAGTGTCATTAAAAGAATGTATGCTCACAGGATAATCCTCTGATAATCTTCTGCAGGTGTCTTCAAGATCAGCAGGATTGATGGGTTCTGATAAATCTATTACTCTTATCTTTTTTTCAGAATTCAATGGAGGCAATGAGCCTCTGAACTCATTTCTTGATTTTGAGGTATTCCTTGCTTTTGCATACCCAAAATAAGCACTTTTGAATCTGTATAACATTTCTGTTGGAGATGTTCCGTTTACCCTTACATCCCCTAGCACAGAATCATCTGGCAGAACTTTCCTAAGAACTTCTCTTGTATGTTCCTCTTCACTCCTGTCAGGCCTTTTTCCTTTGCTATACACACTTGTAAACAGCTGTAGATCACGTATCAAGCCTTGCAGTTCTTCTCCTGAAATGATTCCTGATGCCATGGGGCATATAATAAAGAACTAGTATATAAACTTTTCTATTATTAATCACTATGAAGTGACAAATAAACAATAATAATTATTTATTTTCATATACAAAACCCACAATCCACCAAACCAATATAAACTCTCACTCATCAAAATCTTTATATATCAGGCCCTAATACAGCTCTCAGGTGATATATTATGGCAATAGTTGGATTCGGATTCACAAAAATGCTCATTGAGAAGAAAGGAGACATCAAGGGCAAGATAAACATAAACAACAACGTCTCAATCACAAATGTCGAAGAGACCAATTTCTCATTCGGCTCTGCAAAGCAGAAAGGCCTCAAAGTCCTATTTGAGTTCAAATCACAATATCAGCCTGATATTGCTGAGATACTTTTTGAGGGCAATGTGCTCGATCTTGAGGATGAGAAATCAGTTGACGATCTTCTCAAGGGTTGGAAAAAGGACAAGAAGCTTCCTCCAAAGGTCATGGAGCCTATAATCAACTCAATATTGATGAAATGCAATATCCAAGCATTGATAATGAGCAAGGAGCTTAATCTGCCTCCACCAATACCTCTTCCTAAGGTAGGCACAAAAGCTCAGAAATAATTCTTAGATTAATTTTTTATTGAAAATTTCGACTTAAGGGAGAAATTTTCTAGGGGTGTAATACCCCAACCTTCAGGTCGAAATGGTGAAAATCAAAGATTTTCAGCATGCCAAAAATTGCTTTGCAATTTTTGAGCATTTTCAAGACTAAAAATTCATCTATTAAGGCGAGGAGCATAATACTCCAACCTTTAGGTTGGAGATAGCTTCAAGCGGCGAATTTTTATTATATTTATTTTATATATCCATCTACCACAAACTTTATAAGTTCTATGCTTTAGAAAAATGCATTAAGAGGTCTTAAATATGCCAGAACCACTAAACCTAAAGGTTGCAGAGGCAATCCAGGATGATGTAAATAAAGGCATTGTCAGGATAGATTCCAGTATAATGCAGCAGATTGGTGTTCGGCCAGGTGATATTGTTGAGATAAAAGGCGAAAGGTCCACTATGGGCATTGTTGACCGGGCATATCCTGGAGATATTGGACTAAACATCATAAGGATGGATGGTATAACCAGAAGGAATTCTAAGACTGGAATCGGAGAGCTTGTCAATGTCAAGAAAGGAGATGTCAAAGAGGCTAAGAAAATAACCATCGCTCCTGCAAAAAAAGGCATCCAGGTCAGAGCACCTCAGAATGTTTTCAAACAGAACCTTCTTGGAAGAGCTGTAGTCAAAGGCGATATAATCGCAATGGGCGGAACAAAGAGGAGAAGGAACACAATGGCTCAGAGCCCTTTCTTTGATGAGGTATTCTCAATGCTTGACGAAAGCATGATGAACTTTGGATTCGGAGACCTTAAATTCATTGTCATTGAGACTAATCCAAAGAGCGGACCAGCGCTCATAACAGACCTGACTGAGATTGAGCTGAATCCAGAGGCAGTTGAGGTAAAGGAAGAGACTGTTCCAGACATTTCATATGAAGATATAGGAGGTCTTCAGGAAGAGATAAAGAAGATAAGGGAGATGGTAGAGCTTCCATTGAAGCATCCAGAGATATTCGAGAGGCTTGGCATTGATGCACCAAAAGGAGTCCTGCTCCATGGACCTCCAGGTACAGGTAAGACTCTTCTTGCAAAAGCAGTTGCTAATGAGACCCAGTCCAATTTCATACTAATAAACGGGCCTGAGATAATGTCAAAATATTACGGCCAGTCAGAAGAGAACTTAAGGAAGAAGTTTGATGATGCAGAGAAGAATGCTCCTTCAATAATATTCCTTGACGAGCTTGATGCTATAGGCCTGAAAAGAGAGGAGACCAGAGGAGAGGTTGAGAGAAGGGTCGTTGCCCAGCTTCTTGCTCTTATGGACGGCTTAAAATCAAGAGGAAAAGTAGTTGTCATAGGTGCAACAAACATCCCTAATCTCCTTGATCCTGCCCTGAGAAGGCCTGGAAGATTTGACAGGGAAGTTGATATAGGTGTTCCTGACAAGAGAGGAAGGCTTGACATCTTAAAGATCCATACCAGGAATATGCCGCTTGCAAAGAATGTGAATCTCAAAGATATCGCTGACATAACCCACGGATTTGTAGGTGCAGATCTTGCTGCTCTTGCAAAAGAAGCAGCAATGATAGTTCTCAGAAAGATATTGCCAGAGCTCAGGCTTCAGGAAGAAGAAGCAATCCCTCAAGAACTGCTTGAGAAGCTGAAGGTCGCTACAAAAGATTTCAAAGAAGCCCTGAAAGTAGTGAGGCCTTCTGCAATGAGAGAAGTGCTTGTCGAGATCCCTAATGTGAAATGGGAAGATGTGGGCGGGCTTGATACTGTCAAGCAGGAGCTAAAAGAAGCTGTTGAATGGCCTCTCAATTATCCAGATTCATTCAAGAGAATGGGCATAAAGCCTCCAAGAGGCATACTATTGTACGGCGCTCCTGGAACAGGCAAGACAATGCTTGCAAAAGCAGTTGCCAATGAATCAAATGCTAATTTTATACTCGTGAAAGGCCCTGAACTGCTCTCAATGTGGGTTGGAGAGAGCGAGAGAGGAGTGAGGAAAGTCTTCCAGAGAGCAAGAGAAGTTGCTCCTGCAATCATATTCTTTGATGAGATTGATTCTTTAGCTCCAAGAAGAGGCATGGCCCAGGGAGCGCATGTGACAGAGACAGTTGTCAACCAGATGCTCACAGAGATGGACGGCTTAACCGAGATGCATGATGTTGTTGTCATGGCTGCAACCAACAGGCCTGACATGCTTGACACTGCATTATTGAGGCCAGGAAGATTTGACAGGATAATACTTGCTCCAGTACCTGATATTAAGACCCGAGAGAATATATTCAAGATTCACACCACGAACATGCCTCTCAAATCAGTTGATCTCATCAAGCTTGCTGAGAAGACAGAAGGTTATGTCGGAGCAGATATCGAAGCAATCTGCAGGGAAGCAGCGATTCTTGCCCTAAGAAAAGATATCAAGGCAAAGGAAGTTGGCATGAAGAACTTTGAGGAAGCCTTAAAGAAGGTCAGCCCTTCTGTGACAAAAGAGATTGACAAGGAATATCAGGATCTTCAGGACAAGTTCAGGCAGGCACGGGCCAAAGAGATGGCTGAAGAGAAGCCGAAGTATTTTGGATGATATTATTCTAAGCCCTCAAACTCTTCTTCTTTTGGAAGAAGCGACTCGATGAATGTCTTTATCTCCTCAATCTTGAGCGCAGGATCATTCTCTTTTTCTCTTATCTTGTTCACATCTATCTCAAGGACTTTCCTGAAAACATAATGGCCGTGCATGTTCTTAATGAGGTAGTCTCCTGTGAAAGAGACATACTCCTTGAACTCCTCTTTTACTCTCTCTAAAAGCGCATTGTCCTCCTCTTCTGTCCTTTCTCTGTCTATCTCGCTGCCATACTCAATCCTTCTGCTTCCTTCTCCATCTTGTCTTGCTCTCTTCAGGGATTCATGCGCTCTTTTTACCATATTTCCAAAGAACTCATCTTCATACTCTTCTCCATATCCTCTTGAGAATTCTGATGATGATCCTGTTGGGATGCTTATATAACCTATATCAAGCACAAGATATCCTTTCTTCTTATCTGGAACACTCAAATGTAGATACCCTTCTCCTTTAAGCCTCTCATGGCTCATTATATCCATAAAAACATCAATATAATCCTTGCCAAAATGCTTCTTTCCATACTCCAATATCTCTTTATGGAGCATATTCCTGTTCTTGTCATATTCTTTAATCTCAGTTATCATTGCATCAACATCAATTGCTGTAATCTCATTGAGCATCCTTACATATCTAGTTGGCAGATTAAGCAGCACTTCATCAAATCTATCTTTTCCAAGAAGTGCAGCTATCTCTCTTCTTGACAAGACTCCTTCACTGCTCTGGTTCAGGAATAATGGTTTGATTATCCTTTCCATTACATTGGCTGCCTTAGACATCTCATCATAATGGGACATCATCTGATAATAGACCTTGACAGCATTGGAATAATACTCTTCTGGATTATATCTCCTGGCTCTTTCAGTGAAGATTTGCATAGCCTCTTCAATATCTTCATCTGTTGCATTAGCCATCCTTTCCTGTACTTCTGGAATATGCTTTCCAATACTATATAGATATTCAAGAAGAGGTAGTTCAAACCTCACAGAATTCCTGCATGAATCCATCTGTATCTTCTTGAATGAGACCAATGATTCTTCAAAACCATATTTCTTCTTGAGGCCTTGTTCAATCCAGTCTCTGAGAGTGTAAATTGTCTTAGGCTTATAATTCTCAAGACTAAGGAAATCAACCAGCTTTTCCAACCCTCCCTGATTATCTGCCATCCATGGTTATTATTTAGGATAATATATAAATCTTATGTTATTATAGTATTCTATAGTGGTGACATCTACAAAGATGAGTTAATCTAGAATTGAATATGATATATTATGGGTAAACTGAGGTTTACTCTGTTCCTAGAATCTTCATGAGCTCTTCTGCTATATTGACATGCGCAGTCTCCTGCTTTCTTATGCCCTTAATTATATCCTTCCATTCCTTTTTTTCAAGCATGTCCTCAAGCTTTTTGTAGAAATCAACCATATCCTGCTCAAGCTTCAGTATTTCCCTGAAATAATACTCAATCTCATCCCTCTTAAGCATTCTTCACCTCTTTTGCTAGCTTTTCCAGCTTTGCCTTGTGCTCCTCTGACTGGTCCTTAAGGACCTTTATCAGGGCAGTTACTCTCTTCTTCTGCTCTTCAGTGAAATAGCTCTCAGGAATATACTCATTAATCT
>JAHJCS010000068.1 GCA_018812465.1 Nanobdellota archaeon
CAAACCTAAAAGGAAGCTCTCTTAGGTCAGACAATGCATGTCTTAGCTTGTCCTGTTTATCCTGCTCACAATAGAACAGCAGGAACCCGCCACCACCAGAGCCAAGTATCTTTCCTCCTATTGCTCCAGCATTCCTGGCTTTCTCATACCAGTCATCAATATTTGATGCTGAGATATTGCTTGCAAGAGACTTCTTGAACAGCCAATTTTTGTGCAAGATCTCTCCAAATTTTGTGAGATCACTGTTTCTAAGAGCATCTTTTAGTTCTTCTGCAAGAGCGACCATCTTATCAAGAGCCTCTATATTGATTGCTTTCTCTGTTTTCTCTTTCTGCTCCGTGAGGCATACCTCTGATCTTGTGTTCACTCCGGTATGGAATGCAATGAGATTTTTGTCCATCTCTTTCTTGACACTTTGTTTCATTATAATCGGGGTGATAACAACGCTCTCATCTGCATTGAATTTGATGAAATTCAGGCCGCCATAAGCAGCTGCATACTGATCCTGCTTTCCTATAGGTGCTCCAAGGATGTCAATCTCAATCTCAGAAGCCTCATGAGCAAGCTGTTCTGCAGAAGTATGTTTTCCTGTCTGAGCATATAATGCATTGAGAGTTCCTACTGTGATGCTGCTTGAGCTTCCTAATCCAGAACCTTCTTGTGCAGGAAGAAGATCAGATACATAGCTGACATCAATGCTTTTCTTTATGCCTGATTTCCGCAGTGCTTCTCTGACAAGATTGTGCTCAACTTCATCAACAGAATCCCTTTCCTCTACATGAGAATAACCTACTCTTATCTTCTCAGAGAATCTTTTATTGACTGTGATATAAGCGAATTTGTTTATTGCTGTGCTGAGGACTGCGCCATAGCCTGTCTTATAATAAGATCTTAGGTCACTTCCGCCTCCTGCAAAGCTCATCCTGAAAGGTGTTCTTGATATTATCATGTTTCCTCAGATATCTTGGATTTAATAGGGTTATTTAAATATTTTATTGAAATAGACATGATAATAAAGAAAAAACAACAAAAATAAATTTTGATCAAATTCAGCTATGCCACTCCTGCTTGACCTTCTGGCCGTTCATCTCCATCTCATAATAACCATTCTCGCCAGTCTCATCAAACCAGTAGTCCATTTTTATCTCTTTTTCAGGTGTCTGGACTGTGTATATCACATGGCACAGGCCTGCATATTCTCCTGATGTGATAAGCTTGTCAATCTTCCAGTTGGCCTCTGTCATGTCCTGGCCAGTTGCAGTCATCTTCCATTCTCCACCTGCAGGACACCAGTCTCCTTCCTGGACATCCTTCATGTTAGTTTCTATCTCAACTTTCCCATCATCTGTCTCATAAATCATCTTTCCGCCAGAAGAGTCAATATCCACATCAACATCCTGGCCTGTCTCAGCATTTATCTGGGCTTCTGCCTTCATCTCTGTGTTCTTCTCAGCAGCACTCTGACAGCCTGCTAAAAATACTAACAGAACCAGTATAATACTTCCTATCAATACTTTTTTCATATATGCACCCCCTATTTTTAAAGAGATTGGCCCTTATATATAAATATTGCCTCTATAGCCTGATTTAGACACTTTTCAGTTAATATAAAGATATATAAATAATAACTCCAAGCCTAATATTGGTCATATACATGATTGAAATAAGGATATGGGGCAGAGGCGGCCAGGGAGCAGTCACTACAGGTCAGATGATTGCCATAGCTGCCTTGCATGATGGCATGTATTGCCAGAGCTTTCCTCATTTTGGTGTAGAAAGAAGAGGGGCTCCTGTTGAGGCTTATGTGAGGATTGACAAGGATCCAATAAACATCAGATCACAGGTCTATAACCCTGATATTGTCATTGTTCTTGATCCTACACTTGTCACAGCAGTTGATGTTGCTGCAGGAATAAAACCCGGAGGCACAGTCATCATCAACACATCAAAGAAGCCAAAGGACATTAAATTAAGCGGAGGATTCAAGGTTTACACTGTTGATGCTACATCAGCAGCCATGAAGATATTCAAGGTTCCTATTGTCAACACTCCAGTCCTTGGAGCATTCTCAGCTATCACAAAGCTTGTCAGCCTTAAATCCCTCCAGAAAGCAGTTGATGAGAAGTTCGGCGGCACTAAAGGAAAGCAGATGGCTGATCTGAACAAGAGCGCTATCAAAGAAGTGTATGATGAGACAAAGGTTTAATATGGCACAATCAAAAAAGCAAAAGCGCAGTAATGAGCGCAGGAGCAAAGGCAAAGCATCTAGTAAAGGACTCAAGAAAGAGGTTGTGCTAACAGTTGGCGCAATAATAACAAAGCCTGGCTCTTCAATAAAGAACAAGACAGGAGGATGGAAGGAGTACAGGCCAGTAAGAGACTCAAAGAAGTGCATAAAATGCGGTTTCTGCTGGATGTTCTGTCCAGAGAATGCCATCAATGAGAGTTTTGAGGCTGACCTTGACTATTGCAAGGGCTGCGGCATCTGCGCTCAGGAATGTCCAGTTAAATGCATTGAGATGGTAAAGGAAGAGAAATGATATTCATCTATATAACCTGCAGAGATAAAAAAGAAGCAAAGACAATAGCAAAAGAGCTGATCAAAAAAAGGCTCATTGCATGCGCAAATATCTTTCCCATAGACAGCTTATACAGATGGAAAGGAAAGATTGCAGAGGAAAAAGAGGTCGCGCTCCTATGCAAGACCCAGGACGGCAGTTACAATGATGTTGCCAAGGCTGTGAAGAAGATGCACAGCTATGATGTTCCATGCATAATAAAAATTAAGGGAGATGCAAATAAATCTTATGCAGACTGGATTTACAAGGAGACATTCAGATGACAAAACAAGTAATGGAAGCAAGCCAGGCAGTAGCAGAAGCAGTCAAGCTCTGCAAGCCTGCAGTTGTGCCAATGTACCCCATCACTCCGCAGACCCATATTGTTGAGCGCATCGCAGACTTTGTGAATGACGGAATAATGGATGCAGAGCTGATTGATGTTGAGTCAGAGCACTCTGCAATGGCAGCATGCATCGGTGCCCAGGCAACAGGAGTAAGGACTTTCACTGCAACAGCTTCTCAAGGGCTTGCTCTTATGCATGAGATGGTGAATGTAGCTGCTGGAATGAGGCTTCCTATTGTGATGGCAGTAGCTAACAGGGCTCTTTCTGCACCAATAAACATCTGGAATGATCATTCAGACAGCTTTGCAGAGCGGGATTCTGGCTGGCTGCAGCTCTTTGTTGAGTCTTCTCAGGAAGCTCTTGATACTATGATCCAGGCATACAAGATAGCAGAGAACAAGGATGTCCTTCTTCCTGTGATGGTGTGCCTTGATGGATTCA
>JAHJCS010000069.1 GCA_018812465.1 Nanobdellota archaeon
GCCTTATTCTTGGCACTAGTTTCCCTATTGTGGCTGTCGTATCAAACAGCATGGATCATGATGGAATGGGTTTTGACACCTGGTGGGATGCTAAGCATGTATGGTACGAGGAGAACAACATAACTCAGGATCAGTTCCATGAGTTTGACTTCAGGAATGGGTTCAATAAAGGTGATATAATGGTGCTTCTTGGAGTGAACGGTGTTGATACTGGCGATGTTGTGGTATTCTGGGGAGGCAAGAAAGAGCCCATAATCCATAGGGTTGTGTCTAAATGGGATTCTGACAGCAGCCTTCATTTCCAGACCAAAGGAGACAGGAATTCAAGACCTATAGAAGCATACACCAACTCAGCAGGAGCCATAGTGCAGAAAGGCACTCCAGGAGCAATCAAGGTGCTTGATGAGACTGACATCAGCAGGGATGATCTTGTCGGCAAGGCAGTATTTAGGATACCTTATCTAGGATATATCAAGATATGGTTCATTGATCTTTTGATGTTTTTACGAATAGTATAAGGAGGGGTAACATGAACTTTTGTCCAAAGTGCGGCGGGATATTGATCCCAAAGAAGGAAGGAAACAAGAAGTGGTTCGCATGCACATGCGGATATAAGACCAAAGACATAAAGGAAGCAAAGCTCACAGAGCAGGTAGAGGGAGCCAAAGAGATTGAAGTCATAGAGAATTCAGAGGCTCAGCAGACACTTCCTGAAGTGGAAGCAGAGTGCCCCAAATGCCATTATGGCAAAGCATTCTTCTGGCTTGTGCAGACAAGAGCAGGAGATGAGCCTGAGACAAGATTCTTCAGGTGCACAAAATGCAAACACACCTGGAGGGAATACCAATAGATGGAAATGCCTCAGCAGAAAGATAACCTGATCAAGATAATAGTCAAGCCAAACTCACCAAAGAGTGAGATAACCTCAATAGATGAGGTCAGGAATGCCCTGCGTGTCAACATAAAAGCCCCTCCTGACAAGGGCAAGGCGAACAGAGAGGTTATCAAGTTTTTCTCAAAGCTTTTGAAGAAGAAAGTAGAGATTGTATCTGGGATGAAGTCAAAGGAAAAATTAATAAAGATTCTGGATTGAATCCTACAAAAAGAGGTTTCTGAGATATGTTTATGACTGGAACTCATGAAGAGGATGGTGTTGAACCTGCTGATAGCTCTTTTGATCTAGAGAAGCAGAGATTCAGGGGAGCCCTGCTTGATGTAGACAATACTCTGGTGGATTCTGAGAGGCTCCACTGTCTTGAGAACATCATAACCTTTGATAAGTATGGTGTCCAGATAACCCCTGAACTCCACATAAAATATTGGATAGCCGAGGGAGGGAGAGGCACAAGAGGGGTCATGGAGGACTTTGACATCGAGAGAAGATATGGTGTCAGTCTTCAGGAAGTCAGGCAGTTCAAGGATAATCTCTATTCAGAGAAGCTTGTGCACGAGGTCAAGCCAATGCCTGGAGTGCCTCTTTTCTTATATTACCTTTTTCACACAGGTTTTAATATGGCAGCAGTCACTACAAACTACAGGCAGAGTACCATAGCAGCTCTTAATGCAACAAGATTGGATCAGTATATACCTCCACAGCGGATAATAGCAATAGAGGATGTCAATAATGCAAAACCTCATCCAGAGCCTTACCTCAAGGGAGCTGGTCTCTTAGGGTTGCACCCTTCTGAATGCTTTGCTCTTGAGGATACCCCTAAAGGTGCAAAGTCAGCCCTGGACGCCGGTGTAGGACTTGTTCTAGTATGCTCAAATGACTGGACAAAAGCACTCTTCACACCTGAAGTTGAGGGGCAGCTCAGATCAATGGGCAATTATCAGCGTGTAGAAACAGTCAACAAGATAGTAGAACGAGATATGATCTGAGAATAAACAAATCACTTCTTTATCTTCTTAAGAATCTTATCCACATTGTTATGCAGTTCTTCTATAGTTCCATCATTGCTTATGACAAAATCAGCCATATCCATGGTCTTCTTTATCTGCTGGTGAACATCTCCATCACCATTATACTCTCTTTCATCAAAGAACTTGAACTTCTCAAAGTTGACTGCATCAGTAGCTCCTCCTCTTTTTGATGTCCTCTTGAATCTGGTCTCCTGATCAGCATCGACTGCTATGAGGAAGAAATCTTTATGCTTCCTGAACTCCTCGATCTCCCATGGCTGCCTTATGCCTCCTACAGCAGCATTCTTTATCCCTTTCTCATTTATCTCTTCAAGTATCTTATTTGCGAATATTGGGCTGTTGCCATATTCTTTTCTCAGTTGATCGCCGCAGGTTTCAAGGCTTGTCCTGTCCATTGCAAAGCCCCTCATGTCAGCTTCTTCCCTTATAAGAGTAGAGAATGAGAACCTGGCAAACCCCCTGTTCACAAGGTAATCTAGCACAGTATCCTTACCAGCACCTATTGTTCCTGTCACCCCTATTATCATAACAAAGAATTATCCCAATTCATATAAAAAGTTGTTGCTCTAATACAGCTATCCTCTAAGAATAACAAAAAATAAAGAAATAAAATCTAATTGAAAGGGGCAACTATCGCTCTTATTCCTCTTCGCAGTCACCAAAGAACTTTCCTAAGTTCTGGCTTGTGCTTCTGGCTTTGTAGCTTATCTTACCGTTACCATTGCCTTTCATTGTCTGTGTTGGTCCTTTGCCTCTTTTTTTTATTGCCATTTTAATATGATCTCTTATTTTACCTTCAATTCCTTGTCCTGTTCATATTTCAGCTTATTAATCAGCGCAATCTCTGCCTTTGCAAGCTCCTCTCCAATGTAGATGCTGTGTCCTGTTGGTATCATGTTTGAGTGTGATATCTTCTCCCTGAGGTCTTTTGCATTCTCTCCATCCCACATATCAATCACTTTATGGGTCTTGGGATCAAGATGGCTCACAACAATCTTTCCTTCTTTGACCTCAATTAAGAAGTTTCCTTTTGGATCACTGTATACTGCTTCGTATTTCCTGTACTTCTTGAGCATATCCTCAATCTGTTTGTAATAATGCTTGTATATCTGCGCAGAGCTTGATATTATTGTTAGTATGCCTGGTTCAGCTTTGATTCCATCAGCAATATACTTTTGTATTGCTGCGCAGCCATATGCATTCTCAGGCCAGCCCTGGGCCATGTCATGGCTCCTGAAATATATTGTGAGATTCAGCCTGTCATCAACAACCATTGCCTGGATCTGGGTCAGGCATGGAGAGCTTTTGTGCTTTTTCATAAGCTCATCAGCAACATGCCATGTCATGCCTATGCATGCTTTTGAATATTGATCTCTTTTGAGGACTTCTATTATGCCCTGTACCTGGTCTATCTCACATGTCTCTCCTTTGTACACCACATCAGCATTAATATGGGGTCCCTGGCCGAACTCAAAATCCTTATACTGTGTTGTTGTGAGAAGATTCTTTATTGCTTTTGCATCAGGATAATAATATGCTCTCAGCTTGTTGCCATAGGTGTAGGCTTTTCCTTCAGGAAGCTTTGGAGAGAGTATCTCTGTCTGGTATGCCTTTATCTTTTCTGGTGTGAGAGGCACAAGGAATGGGTTGATTGAAAGGTCCATGTTCTGAGGGTCATGTATTACAGCAACAAGATTGTTCACTTCTTTGACCCACCTATCGGTGTTGGCATTCATGAGATTCTTCTTGCCATACTTGTAGATATAATGCATTATCTCGATCCATGTTTTGGGTATAGTGGTAGAACTGACAATTATCGGACCTCCTTCATGAGGGAATGACTCAGAAGCCTCTTCATAATCAAATGTCTTAGGCTCATCAAGGAAAGGAGGCTTTGATTCAAGCGATGCCATGAGCTTGTTTGCTTCCTCTATCTTCTTCTCTATATCATAATCAGGATATTTTCTGTTTAAGTCTATGAGCTGAACATTATTCTTGAGCTTCTCAATCATCTCTGTTGGTATATGCTTGTCAAAATGAACTGCTCCCTCAAATCCAGGTATTTGCCTGTTCTCATCTATTCCTTTCTCAAAGAAAGCCCTAAGAGCATTTGCGCTTGTTTTCTCTGTCTTTGTGTCAGCACCATCTTTTGAGGCATACTCCTCTCCCAATATTATTATATATCTTATGCATGGATTGCCAAGAATGTTCCTTATCATGCCATTCAGGCCTGCAGGAGTGTAGAAATTGGTCGCAATAGCAAGATTCTTCTTATCAAGCTTCGGAAGCACAGAATCCCTCATTGTCCACAAGAATGTTACAGCAACATTAGCAGGCCTGAGCTCTCCTTCCTTGCCGCAGAAGTATGATACTCTGTCTTTGACAGCAACAGGCCAGCCTTTCTGGTTGTCTGAGCCAACCTGTTCTTTTATAAGCTTTAGAATTTTTCCTTCATCACCCATCTTTAACACTTCAGGAAAAAGTAATACTACATCATTTTTAAATAATATCAATCTTTAGAATATATTATTGAATATAGTGATTGAATTGTGTTATCACTCAATGGTTTTATGATCTTTATGTTACTATTTACCTGAGAATTGTATTATAGAGACAAGCTGCTCATCCAATATATCTCCATTATCAGCTTTGACCTTCACATTCAGGGTCTTGAAGCTGTGTGTGACATGAGTGACATTGAACACTGTGCCATGACTTGCAAGGTTCTGGAGTATCACTATTATCTCAACAGGTTTCTCTGAAGGATATTTGGTTCTCTGGATGTCCTCAACAATCGCAATAGCTTCCTTGAAATCAAGGCTTACATCCTTCATGCTCACTTCTTTTACTTCCATTCCTTCTGGCTTGAAAGGCTTCTCTGTAGTGCCTAATGTGACATTTTTGTCTACATCAAATGAGGTTATAAGATCTTTTTTAGAATCATAATATCCTATCTGGCACTGCTCTTTCTTGCCGAACAGGAAGAATACATGGCAAAGATAAGCTTTAGGATTATTCTTCACCCAGTCCTTGAATACTTTGCTCTCTTTAAGCTGAGAAAGGACGTTCTTTGCTGATATTATATCTGGCATGGCACACAAGAAACATGAGGTTTTTATAAGTTTTGCGGTGTATCAGCTTCTATAATCCCCTTTTGCGAGCACTTCTACTCCTCTCTTAAGATCCTTTCCTGTCACAAACTCAACTCTTGGATGTTTTGAGTATATCTTCCTTAGCTGTTTCATCAACGGGCTCTCAATCAGTAGCATCCTGAAATGATCATCTGTGTTCATGCCTGGATTAGGTTCTGTCTCAAAGATGTAGATTTTGGTCTGATATCCATATTCATCCAGTGTATGTATCAACCCTGGAAGCAATTGCACTAATGAAGTGTCAACTGCTTTTGCTACTGACATCATAGGTCTTCTCTGGTTCTGGGGAATAGAAAGATAATCTGGTCTTGGATCATAAAGTTTGAAGAAAGCAATAGCTCCGGGATGGAACCTGTCTAGGCTATTGACAAAACCAAAATTATTCAGCAGGATAAGGTTCAGGCCATACTCTTTTGTCTTCTCCTGTATTATGCTTGAATGAGCAATCATCTTCCTGACCAATCCGCTTGCCTGGACTGGATCAGGCACAAGATTAGGTATCAGATACTGCAGTTCTGCAGGAGGCACTGCAAGATAATTGTCAAATCTTCTTGCAAGAACAAGGGACACGCTGTCAGGCTTGATAGCATCAGGTCCAAAGTCACTGCTGTCATAAGCACACTCTGCATCACTTATGCCATCCTCTTCTGAAAGCATTATAGGCTCTGGGATTATTATCCTATCATCAGGCAGAATTATAGAATTTCCTTCTGTTGCAATGCCTTCCAGCCCAGCCATGCAATACCTATACAGGGTATATTATATATTTAAACCTTTGTAATTCCTCACTGATGATTTAGTGACTTTAAAGGTATATAATCCCGCAATATTTTTATAATAACTCAATACTCCTCCTCTCCAGGCTTAAAGGGGGTTTATATGGCAATAATAGCAGACCTACACATACACAGCAGACATTCCAGAGCAACTGGAAAGGAGCTCAATCTTCCTAATCTTGAGAAGTGGGCTCTTGTGAAAGGCGTAGATCTTCTTGGCACAGGTGATTTCACTCATCCTAAATGGATCCAGGAGATAAAAGATGACTTAGAAGAGGATGACACTGGAATCCTCAAATCTAAATCAGGATATCCTTTTGTCCTTCAGTCAGAGCTCTCTCTTATATACAGTCAGGGAGGCAAAGGAAGGAAAGTGCATCTTGTCCTTCTTGCACCTAACCTTGAGGTTGTAAAGCAGATAACTGATTATCTTCTCACAAAAGGCAGGATAGACTATGATGGCAGGCCAATCTTTGGCATTCCATGCATTGAATTCACAGAGCAGATGAAGAAGATATCAGAAAAGATTGAGATAATACCTGCTCATGTCTGGACACCTCATTTCGGCCTGTTCGGAGCAAATGGCGGTTTTGAATCTGTGGAGGAATGCTTTGGAGACCAGGCAAAGCACATCCATGCTCTTGAGACAGGACTCAGCAGCGATCCGCCAATGAACTGGCGCATGTCAATGCTTGACAAGTATTCATTAGTATCATTCTCTGACCTTCATTCATTCTGGCCTTGGAGAATGGGAAGAGAGGCTACTGTTTTGGACATCAAGCTCACATATGATAATCTGATAAAAGCCCTTAGGACAAAGGAAGGTCTTGTAGAGACAATTGAGGTTGATCCTAATTATGGGAAATATCATTTCACTGGCCACAGGAACTGTCATGTGTGCCTTAATCCTAAGCAGTCCGTCAAGGCAAAGCAGATATGCCCTAGGTGCGGAAAGCATCTTACTGTAGGAGTAATGGAGAGGGTTGAAGAGCTGGCTGACAGACCTGAAGGATTCAGGCTTAAAGGAGCAAAGCCATTCAGGACTCTTCTCCCTCTTTCTGAGATCCTCTCAAAGCTTGTGCACAAAGCAATCGCTACAAAGGCAGTATGGAAAGAATACAATAGTCTCATAAGCGAATTCAAGTCAGAATACAATATCCTGCTGAATGCAACTCAGTCAGAGCTTGAGAAGGTCACTGATCCAAAGATTGCTGAGATGATAATGAAGAATCGCATGGGCAAGATAGAAGTCCTTCCTGGATATGATGGAGAGTATGGTATACCTATATTCTCTGAAGAGGACCGGCAGTCAGCAGAAGTCCTTGAGATAGAGGTGCTGCAGAAGCAGACTTCTATAGGAGATTTCTAGTCAGTCTTATGTAAGCACTATTTCTATGGCAGCAAGTATCAGATAGAATATCACTCCTGTAAGGAAATATGTCGGCTTTCCCTGCCTATATTTTGGAAGAGTATCCCTTACTATTATATACAGAAGTATTCCTGTGATGAAAGCAAAGACTGAATGATATATCGGTTTTGGTA
>JAHJCS010000070.1 GCA_018812465.1 Nanobdellota archaeon
AATAAGGTATTTGCTATTCCAGAGTAATATTAAAATTATTTATACCTAAGAAGGAATATATCAGATATGAATAATAATAATGCATCAAAAGCAGATATTCTCTTTGAATGCTCATGGGAGATATGCAATAAAGTAGGTGGAATATACACAGTCATAATGTCAAAAGCTGCTCTTATGCAAGAGCATTATAAGAGCTATTACCTTATAGGGCCGTATGTAGAGCAGCAGGCAAAAGATATATTTGTCGAAAAGGAATTGCCTGATGAGCTGAAGAATGTCTTTAGTGAGCTTGCAAAAGAAGGCATAAAATGCAGGTGGGGATACTGGCAGATAAAAGGCGAACCGAATGTTATACTTATAGACTTTCAGGGATTCACTCATAACAAAGATTCTATAAAAGAAAGGCTATGGAATGATTTCAAGATTGATTCCCTCAATTCAGGATGGGATTTTGATGAACCAGTAATATGGGCGACAGCTGCAGGAAAAGTTATTGAGAAATTCTGCCAGAAGAACAATCCAGACAACAAGAAAAAAGTGGTTGCTCATTTCCATGAATGGATGGCTGGTGTAGGATTATTGCATCTTAAAGGTTCTGCATGTGACAAGAAAGTAAAAGTTGCCACAACATTCACAACCCATGCCACAATGCTGGGAAGAAGCATTGCTGGATCAGGAGAACCACTTTATGAAATGCTTGAAGGAATGGATACAACAAAAGAAGCTTATTCGCATGGAGTCCAGAACAAGCACCTCACAGAAGTGGCGTGCGCCCAGAACTGCGACACATTCACCACAGTCAGCGAGATAACAGCTATAGAAGCAGAGAAGATGCTTGGAAGAAAAGCAGATGTCCTTGTACTAAACGGGCTTGACCTGGAAAAATTCCCCACCTATGAGGAATGCGCTATCAAGCACAGGAGAAACAGGGAGATAATTCGTGAGTTTATTGCTTATTACTTCTTTCCCCATTATACATTTGAGCTTGAGAACACCTTACTTTTCTTTATTGTTGGAAGATATGAATTCAAGAACAAAGGAATAGATATCTTCATCAAATCCCTTGCCAGACTGAATGAGATGATGAAAAAAGAGAATTCAAAGAAGACTGTTGTAGCTTTCTTCTGGATACCAAGAGAAGTGCATGGAGCAAAGTTTGAGCTCTCTCTTGACAAAAACAATTTCTATCAGGTAAAGGAGTTTATTGAAGAGAACATGCCGCAAATAAAAGAGAAGCTGATTGATAATGTGCTGGAAAGCAACCTGGAAAACTTCAATGATGTGAAGAAATTCCAGCAGATGCCTCTGTTTGACAAGAACTTCCTGCTGGAGCTCAAGAAGATAAAGATTAATTTTGAGAAGAAAGGAAATCCGCTGGTTGTCACACATAATCTTCCTTTTGAGGATCAAGATCCAATAATATGGAACTTCCTTAACACAGGGCTTGACAACAAGGAGGATGACAAGGTCAAGGTGATATTCTACCCAGTATACCTCACAGGTGTTGATGGACTTATTGATCTGCCATATTATGAGGCTATAACAGGATGCCATCTTGGAGTCTTCCCAAGTTATTATGAACCATGGGGATACACCCCTCTGGAATCAGCTGCTCTTGGTGTGCCATCACTAACAACAGACCTTGGAGGATATGGAAGGTTCCTGCAGTCAAAGGGCCAGACAAACAATGGTGTGTTCATACTCAACAGGTTCGGAAAGTCAGAAGAGGATGTGATTAATCATTTCACAGACATTCTTCATAGTTATACTCTCCTTGATGAGAAAGGAAGAGTGAGGGAGAAGATCATGGCAAAAGAATGTTCTAATCTCGCTGACTGGAAAGAGCTCATCAGTAATTATTTCAAAGCCCATGACATGGCAGTAGATAAAGTCTGGGGGAAATGAGATGGGCGAGCTCAGGAAGGATTATATTCTGGACAGGTATGTTATAATAGCATCAGAGAGAGGCAAGAGACCTCATCAGTTTGCCAAGGAAACCGCACAGCCTAAATGCCCAACACCTGATTTCTTTGCGCCTGGAAACGAAAACATGACACCACCAGAGATAATGAGAGTGGAGAATGATGATCCT
Source organism: Nanobdellota archaeon (assembly GCA_018812465.1). Lineage (GTDB taxonomy): Archaea > Nanobdellota > Nanobdellia > Woesearchaeales > UBA12501 > WJJV01. The sequence goes on from JAHJCS010000070.1 coordinate 2,093, forward strand.
AAGACAAAGAAGAGATGGCCATGGAAGATAAGAGTCTTTCCGAACAAGTTCATGGCTGTGAAAGAAGATGGCAATGCAGAGATTAAGACAGACAACCAGTTCTACACTTTCTCAGACAACTTCGGAAAGCATGAGGTAATTGTAGAGACTCCTGACTGCTCAAAGCAGCTGTGGGATCTTGATATCAGCCATATAAAGCAGGTGATTGATGTATACTGCAGGAGAATCACAGAGATAAGAAAGATAAAAGGCATAAAGTATGTATGTATTTTCAAGAATAATGGCAAAGAAGCCGGAACTTCTATAGTTCACTCACATTCCCAGGTCATAGCATATAACAAGATTCCAGAGATTGTCAGGCAGAAGGTTGAAGCATCAAAGAAATATCCAATATGCCCTTATTGCTCTCTGATAAACAATGAGAAGCAGTCATTCAGGAGATGCTTTGAGAACCATACTTTTGTGGCTTTTGCGCCTTATGCATCCAGATTCCCGTTTGAAGTGTTGATACTTCCTAAAGCACATGTCAAGGATATTGTGGATCTTGATGATGGCCAGAAGCATGACCTTGCAGATATCATGAAGAATGTGCTTTTGAAACTAAAGGAACTTAATGCTCCATTCAATTATGTGATACACAATGCACCACAGGGAGAAAATATGCATTTTCAGATTGAGATTCTGCCAAGACTGACTACATGGGCTGGGTTTGAGATGTCAGGCACAGTTATCAATCCAATGCCTCCTGAAGATGCTGCTAAGTTCTACAGAGGCGAAGAGTAGACAGAAAAAGATTTATTTGATTCTTGAATTAACTTGCCAGAGAATGTTGTGTGCAGTTTATTAGATAATCTGTGGTGCTAATTCTTCCTCGCCTCGCCTGATCATGCTGCAACTTCAACTGGCGAGGTGAAGCAGCGATTCCTATCAGGTCTGAATTCAAAGGACAAAGAGCCTCACTCGGCTATGTATAATCAGCTGCGAGAACAGGCCGAGCTAGGATTAAAATTATAAAGAATATATTGCTCTAGAGTATGTTATATCAGCATTTTAATAGATATTGAGTCATACCACTGAGTATTTATTCAATCATGGTAATATTTAAAAATACCTGAATCTAACATGCATTATGGGGGAGAAATATACTGATCATATCATAGTATCGCCTCATATGGATGATGCTTTTCTCATGCACCTAGGCTACATGCTGTTTCTCACTGGAAATGATTTGCCAGTCCATGTCATTGACTGTTTTACTAAGACAAACTATGCTCCAGGAACTAGAGAAGACCCTACAAAGGTCAGAGCAAGAGAGGAGAGGCTATGCGCTGAGCTTGCAGGATGCGTCCTCCATGACCTTGAGATGAAAGATGCCCCTTTCAGGAACAAAGAGATGTATGGGAAACACAATATCAGGGTTGACTGTAAAGGAGTCAAAATAGATTATTTTATGAGCTCCAGCGTGAACCATGAGCGAGCAACAGTTGATGAGCTTAAACAGAAGCTTGAAGAGAAGATTTCAGAGATAGGAAGAGACAGCATTATTCTTTTCCCTATGGCAATAGGAAGGCACATAGACCACTTAATAACCCATGCTGCTTGCATGGAGCTTGTCAGAGAGAGGAAGATCAGGGATTATGGCCTAGGAGAAGACATGCCTTATGCAGCAATACCACAGCTTAATATCGCGCCGGTTCAGGATGTACGCTTGATAGGTAATGTGAGAGAGATAGACTGGGCAAGGAAGATGGATATACTTCTGAACTACCAGAGCCAGCCAGTAGAAGGATGGATGAAACCAATGGAGGAATATGCCTTAAGTATAAGCAAAGGAAAGCATGCTGAGAGAGTATGGGTTCCTCAATGATTCTCAGCAAGACCAAACAAACAAAAAACTTATATATTACTCATATATAACACACTAATCCAAAAAAGAGGGGGAAGATGATAGTAATCCATGAGGTCGGAGATGTCAGTGTATCCAATGAGTCTGGCAGCCCCTGTTTTATCCTCACAAACAAGGCTGGAG
>JAHJCS010000071.1 GCA_018812465.1 Nanobdellota archaeon
AAAGTATTTATTACAGGAGCATTAGGATTTGTAGGAAAAGAGCTGGTGGCAAAGTGCAAAGAGAAAGATATAGAGGTTGTTGCAGTAGATATAGTAGAAGACCCTTCCTCAGGATGCATAAATGCAGACATAAGATCCAAGGATATTGATAAACATATACCTGAAGGAGCTGATGCAGTCATACATCTTGCAGGACTTACAAGGGATCCTGACTGCAAGAACAAGGGATATGAATGCTTTGATGCCAATGTCATGGCAACATTGAATCTTATCAATGCTGCAGAGAAGAAGAATGCAAAGCAGTTCATCTTTGCTTCAAGTGAGTGGGTCTATGGAGACTTCAAAGAAGGAGAGATAAAAGATGAAGACACCCTGATTGATATCTCAGGCCTTGGTTCAGAGTATGCCCTCTCAAAGCTTGTCAGCGAAGCAAATCTCAGGCAGAAGTTCTCTTATGGATTCTGTCCTGTCACAATATTAAGATTTGGAATAATCTATGGAACAAGAAAAGCAAATTGGTCTGCTGTCGAAGCCGTATTCAATTCAGTAAGAACAAAGGATCTTGTGGAAGTGGGCTCTCTCAAGACCGGAAGATGCTTTTTGCATGTGAAGGATATTGCTGATGGAATAATAAAATCAATAGGCAAGCAAGGGTTTAAAATAATAAATCTTGAAGGGGACAGTCTTGTGACATTAGCAGACATAATAGAAGCCTCAAAGAAGATTACAGGAAAGGATCCAGAGATCAAGGAAAAGGACCCTGAAAACATAAGCATACGGAATGTATCCAACAAGAAAGCTGTTGAAATGCTTAGATGGAAGCCTTCAATAACACTTGAACAAGGCCTTGAAAAGCTAAAAATACTGCTTGAAGAGGAATGATGATGGCATGTATAATCTGCAATTCAGAAGAAAACAAAGAAATATGCTCGTATAGTCAGCCTGATATGTATGAGAGGGCAGTGGGCATCACAGAACAAGGATATTCAAGAAAATGGGTCAAATGCATATCATGCGGCCTTTCATATTCAGTATATTCAAGGAATCCTGAGTCAATGGACAGGATATATGAATCAGCATATAGGGATTCTGAATGCCCATGGAGAAAGCAGTCAAGCGAAGAGATATTTGAGAAAATCACCAAGCTTCCAAAAGAAGAGTCAGAGACAAAATTCAGGATAGAATGGATAAAGAGATCCGTCAATGACCTGAGAAAGCATGAGATCATACCAAAGAAAGAGGGATCATGCAATCTGCTTGACATTGGAGGGGGAACCGGAATATTTGCTTTTGAATTCCAGGATGATGAATGGATATCATATGTCATTGATCCTGACAAAGGCGCTGAGTTCATTGACAAGAAACTGAACATCCCTTTCATGCAGAAATATTATGAACCAAGACTTTTTGGAAAGAAGTTTGAGCTTATATCATTAATATTTGTCCTGGAGCACATAAAGAATCCTGCTGAAATGATAAATAAAACAAAACAGGATATGGATGAAGGGTCGTTGTTGTACATAGAGGTTCCTGATGAGATATGCTTCAGGAAAAAGCCTTTTGATGATGACATATTCAACTCATGCCATCTGTTCATGTTCAATCCGTCGACAATCACAAGACTGCTTGATGAATGCGGACTGGAGATATATACATTGAAGAGGATAAAAACAATAAGGGGGCATTACTCACTGATGCTGCTGGCAGGAAAGAATGGAATTCATAAAAAAGAATCTTAAAGGATTCATTGAGATAATCCCTGAAGCTCATGAAGACAATAGAGGATTCCTTGCAAGACTGTATGACCAGAAGACATTCAAGGAGAATGACATAAACAACAGATGGATACAGGACAGTCATTCCCACACATCAAAGAAAGGCACATTGAGAGGTCTGCATATCCAGACAAACCCATTCTCAGAAGCAAAACTGATAAGGGCAATAAAAGGCAGGATGAAATGGATTGTGGTTGACCTGAGAAAGGATTCTAAGACATTCGGAAAGTGGGAATCTGTTGAATTGTCAGAAGAGAAAAAAAATATGATATTTGTAAGCAGGGGATTCGGCCATGGATGTGTATCCATGACAGATGACTGTGACCTTGTGATAAAATCAGACAATTTGTTCTCCCCAGAACATGGAGCAGGAATAATATGGAATGATCCTGAACTTGGAATTAATTGGGGCATTAAAGAACCATTTATGTCAGAAAGGGACAGCAAATACCCAAGCTTCAAAGAATTCAAAGACACACATGGTGGCATTTAATCATGGAGAAAGATAAAGAAGACAAGGATATTGGAATAGCTGAAGAGGTAGTTAGG
>JAHJCS010000072.1 GCA_018812465.1 Nanobdellota archaeon
GATGACCCTATATACATGGCTAAGATAATAGAGACCCTGGCAAAGGTAAAGAATGCCACAAAAATAGTGCTCAACCAGAAAAGGGATTATGAGTACGGCCTTGAGGAGACAGGACTGCTGCTTGAGATAGCTATGTTATACCAGAAACTTTCAAGAGAGAAAGATTATTTCTCATATGAAGCCCTTTCTTTTGAAGGAAGATGCATGAAGGACATGAATGAAAGATTCACCTACCTGCAGAATATAATATACAGGAAGCTGAAAGAGGACCCAATATCAGCTTATGTTCAGCTCAAGAGGAAGGTAAGGGATGAAAAGCTTATGATGCAGAAGGCAGTGAATGAGAATGATGTCTACTGCATGAAAAAATATGTCTCTGTTCTCATGTATGTATTCAAGCTCATAGAAGATACAAAGCTGATTGCGCTTGTGAAACATGGGCTTGAGGGTTATAAAACTGGTGACAGGGAGATATACAGAGATATATTCCATCCTTCAATAAAACCAGATTTCATGTTCACAAAGCTGATGGCAAATTATCCTCCGAGAGGAGAAGAGATAGACAGCTACACAGTAGGGGAGAACACTGAGATAACAGTATTCAAGTTTGATGATGATGTGAAATTCCTCTATCATATGATGCCTCCTGAATTCAAGATGAGTGAGGAGAAGTATGAGATACTGGATCTTGCAAGGAACATAATGGCAGAGCACAAGCCGACAAGAGCAGAGTTCGTGAATCCCCAGAGGATGAGAGAGGTATTCTATAATATAGGCCATGACCTGATTGAAGAGCTCATAGGATACAGGAATATCAAGATGAACCAAAAAGAGATTGATGAACTGACACAGATACTTGTGAGGTACACTGTCGGCTTCGGGCTCATAGAGGTCCTTCTGAATGATGAGAAGATACAGGACATATCCATAAACTCACCCATGGGAAGGATACCTATGTTCATAGTCCACAGTGACTATGCTGACTGTTATACAAATATAGTGCCGACAATCCCAGAGGCAGAGTCATGGGCATCAAAACTCAGGATGATCTCAGGAAGGCCATTAGATGAGGCAAACCCAATACTTGACACAGAGCTTGAACTTCCAGGAGCAAGCACAAGAGTCTCTGTGATAACATCCCCTCTTGATCCAACAGGTCTTGCTTACTCATTCAGAAGACACAGGGACAAGCCATGGACACTCCCCTTATTTATACATAACAAGATGCTTAACCCTTTATCAGCCGGCCTTCTCAGCTTTGTTATAGATGGAACCAGAAGCCTGCTGATAGCAGGAACAAGAAGCTCAGGTAAGTCATCTTTCCTCAGCAGCCTCATGGTAGAGATAATGAGAAGATATAGGATAATAACTGTAGAGGATACATTGGAACTTCCTACCAGACAGATGAGAGAGCTTGGTTTCAATATCCAGCCTATGAAAGTGGCTTCAGCGCTCACAAGAGGTTCTTCTGAGGTGAGTGCTGCTGATGGTATCAGGTCAACATTGAGATTAGGTGATTCATCCCTGATAATAGGAGAGGTTAGAAGCAAGGAAGCTCTTGCGTTGTATGAAGCTATGAGGGTAGGTGCTGCAGCGAATGTTGTGGCAGGAACAATCCATGGTGATTCGCCTTATGGAGTATTTGATAGAGTGGTGAATGATATCGGAGTGCCTAAGACCTCATTCAAAGCAACTGATCTTGTGATTGTAGCAAATCCAATAAAGAGCGCTGGAGGAATAGAGCGAAAGAGAAGAATCACACAGATAACTGAAGTAAGGAAACACTGGGAGAATGATCCTATGCTTGAGAACGGCTTTGCTGACCTCTTTAAATATGACAGCAGAAGAGATGAGCTGGTGCCTACTGATGACCTTATGAATGGAGATATTGATATATTGAAGCTTATTGCATCAAATGTGCCTGATTTTGCAGGAGACTGGGATGCACTATGGCAGAATATAGATCTTAGAGCAAAAGCAAAAAACGCTCAGGTTGAGTATGCCATGAGGGTGAAGAATCTTGAACTGCTGGAAGCTCCGTTCACAATCAAGTGCAATGACAAGCTACATCTAATATCAGATAGAGTAAAGAAAGAGACCGGCACTCTTGATCCAAAAAGGATATTCACTGAATGGGAGATCTGGCTCAGAACCGAGCTCAAGAGAAAGAGTATTGAATGATCATAATAATATAATCTATAAAAAAAGAAAAAAGAGAGGGGAAGAAGAGGTGATAGAGTTCTCTTTTTCCTGATGATATGCCAAATAAAGACGGGAATGACAGGATAGGGAAGGAAGAGATAGAAGATATGATGCACAGGTACAAGGAACAGCTTGGTAAGGAGTTCCGAGGCACGCTTACTTCTGACACAAACACAGCTTCTGTCAGATCTCTTGACTATCTTGAGTTCAAGAAAGAGTTCATGCCTAAAAGGCTCACAATATATGAGAAGCTGTGCAATATCAGCGAGAAACTGCTGAAGATATCCCCTGACAAGAGTAAGATACCTGAGTATGAGGAAGCAATAAGGATATGTCATTTAGGTGCTACGCCTACAGGAGTTGTATCATTCTCAGTCATCACACCCCTTCTGCTGATTGTGCTGGGATCAATAGCCAGTTTCATATTGTTCCAGTCAACATTCTTCATAATGTTCTTCCTTTTAGCTGGTGCTGCAATATATTCTCCGCTAAACAAGCTTCCGATGTTTCTTGCGAACAGCTGGAGAATGAAAGCAAGCAATCAGATGGTGCTATGTATATTCTATGTTGTCACATATATGAGGCACACATCAAACCTTGAGCTTGGAATAAGATTCGCTTCAGATCATCTGGCACCTCCATTATCTATAGACCTTAAGAAAGTCATCTGGGATGTTGAGACAGAGAAATATGAGTCCATAAAAGAGTCTATGGACAGCTATCTTGACACATGGAAGAAATATAATATGGAGTTCATAGAAGCATTCCATCTTGTTGAATCATCATTATATGAAGGGGATGAGGAAAGAAGGATAAGCCTGCTTGACAAGTCACTGTCTGTAATCCTTGATGAGACATATGAAAAGATGTTGCATTATGCCCAGAACCTGAAATCTCCAATAACAATGCTTCATATGCTTGGAATAATACTCCCTATACTTGGATTGGTCATACTTCCTCTTGTAGTAAGCTTTATGTGCCAGGTAAGATGGTATCATCTTGCTGCTCTTTATAATCTAGCGCTACCTATAATTGTCTTCTATCTTGGAAAGACTATATTATCCACAAGGCCAACAGGATATGGTGATACTGATGTCTCTGAAGAGAATCCAGAGCTCAGGAAATACAGGAATATAATAATCCCTATAGGGCCTTTTGAGATAAAAATAAAACCAATATTTGTAAGCATGATATTCATAATCTTCTTTGTGCTGCTTGGAGTGAGCCCTATAATACTTCATATATTCACAGCAGGGTCTAATTGGGATATCATAATACCAAAATCAGGTGACGCGCTCTTTGCAGTGACTAATAAGATAGAGGATCCTGCTGAGAAGTTCGCATTCCTGGGATATAGGGAATCACTTGGATGCCCTCCTGGAGAAGAGGGCGCTAAAGGTTTAGGGGATATTGTAGGGCCATTTGGCCTTGGATCTGCATTGTTCAGCCTGTTTATAATAATAGGAATAGGTGTTGGAGTAGGACTTTATTACCGGTTCAAAGCTTCTAATGTCATAAAGATAAGAGATAGGGCAAAACAGCTTGAGAAAGAGTTTGCAGCAGCATTATTCCAGCTAGGAAATCGTCTTGGAGATGGGCTGCCTGCTGAGATAGCATTCAGCAAAGTAGCTGCTGTCATGGGTGACACTGTATCAGGAGCTTTCTTCACTCAGGTCTCAACTAATATAACAAGGCTTGGAATGGGTGTCGAAGCAGCTATATTCGACGAAAAACAGGGTGCCCTGATATATTATCCTTCTTCCTTAATAGAGAGTTCTATGAAAGTCCTGACAGAGAGCGCAAAGAAAGGACCGGCTATAGCTGCAAGAGCAATCATAAGCGTGTCAAGATATATCAAAGAGATCCACAGGGTTGATGAGAGACTTAAAGATCTCATGGCAGACACTATAAGCTCTATGAAATCACAGGTCAAGTTCCTCACTCCTGCAATAGCAGGTATTGTCATAGGAATAACATCAATGATAACCACAATCCTGGGACAGCTGGGAAGCCAGCTAAGAGTGCTAACATCAGGACAGGATGCTCAGATGGGCGGCGCTGCAAACATGGTGACAATGTTTGGTGAAGGAGTGCCGACATTCTACTTCCAGCTCATTGTTGGATTCTATGTAGTGCAGCTGATCTATATCCTCACTATAATAACTAATGGAATAGAGAATGGTTCAGACAGCCTTGGCGAGAAGTATGCTCTTGGAAAGAATATGGTCACAAGCACAATATCCTATGTGGTGATTGCATTGCTGATAATGCTTGTATTCAACATGATAGCTGGCTCTATCATGGGTAATCTGAATCTTGGAGCAGGGTGAGCTGCATAATTCTTTCAGAAAAATTATCAGAAAAAAAGGTGGGGCAGCAGGGACTTTCAATGATGGTCCTCTCAGACCATCTCTTTTGAACCCTGAACAACCACGTCTTCAGCGTGGTGCTCTCCCAGGTTGAGCTACTGCCCCAAACGGCTCGCTCCGTTTACACACGGATTAGTGTGGGGCACTTGCTTTGCTCAGCCCCACTCCATGCTATAGATTTCTCCGATGTAACTCGAAGTAAGACAATAATTCTTTAATTTGATGATCACTCAACTGATTCTTCTTCTATGTCTATCTCAGAGTTATCATCATTTGATTCTTCCAGAGATGGTTTTGATTTGCTGAGCTCTTTTGCAGTATCAGACTCTTTAGGCTTATCCTCTGTCACAGCAGCTACAGTAGGATTTGATGATGATCCTAAGACTTCAAGTGTTCCGAACTTTCCTGTTGAAAGCTGCATCTCGCCCTGCCATTCATTGACATAGCCATTCTGAATCTGGATCTTGTCGCCTACCTTGACCTGGTCAACCTGCTCATTCCAGAGTGTAAGAGAAATAGACCCTGAATCATCTTTGATCTTGGCATTGCAGACCTTTCCAGCCTTGCCGAACTTATTGAACTCCCGGGGTTCACTCTTCTCGACTACTTCAGCTGTTATATCTGCTTTGCCCTGTTTTGGTTTTAATTCGCTTATATTCATTGTAGAAGCCGTTTAGAAGGGGTTTTATATAAAGTTTTCTCTAGAACTCATGCAACATTGCATCTACCCTGCTCTCCTGCCATCCCTGATGCATCAGCGCAGCCTTTACCTCATCTTTTGAGAATCCTTTTGCAAGCGTTGACCTGATATATTCATGCGCATTTGCCAGGCTATCAGGAGGTATGTTTGCAATGATCTTCTCCCGCTCCTTGTGATGCTTGATCAGAAAAACAGCTCCAGCAATGCCAAACCCAAGGACAAGGAATACAAGAACTATCAGGATTATGTTTTGGCCCAAGAAATCAGCTGTCGCTGCACCAGTAACATCTTGTACAGCATAGGTTGTTATTGGCTCGTAAGGTGACATAAGAACTACCAAAGCCAGTGATACAAGCAGGAATATGCCTATCACTCCGTATCCTACATCCTCTTTTTTCCGCATTTTACCTTAAAGCAGGGATTTTATCTTATTCTTAAGTTCGCTTATCTTCACTCTTTCCTGCTCTGTTGTGTCACGATTCCTTATTGTGACTGAATTATCATCAATGCTCTCAAAATCAATTGTGACGCAGTAAGGGATTCCTATCTCATCAGCTCTTGCATATCTTCTTCCTACACTGCCAGATTTGTCATACTGGCATGCAAATTCATCCTTAAGGTCATTGAATATTTTTGTAGCAAGCTCTGTTATCTCTGGCTTGTTTCCAACAAGAGGGAATATGCCAAGCTTCACTGGAGCAAGCTTAGTGCTCAATTTCAGCACAATATTGCCTCTTTTCTTGTCATCATTGTAAGCATCATACATAAAAGCAAGCATAGCTCTTCCAATTCCCTGTGAAGGTTCTATCACAGCAGGAACTACCTTCTCTTTTGTTTCCTCATCAAAGAAGGATAGGTCTTTCTTTGAGGCATTCGCGTGCTGAGTGAGATCAAAGCTCTGCCTGTCTGCATTGCCATGAATCTCTTTCCATCCGAATGGGAAATTATACTCAAGATCAAAGCATGCTCTTGCATAATGAGCAAGCTCATCTTTCACATGCTGTCTTATCCTAAGATTGTCCTTGTTTATTCCAAGGTCAAGGAAGAACTTGTAGAATTGTGATAGCCAGTAAGCATGCCACTTTGATAGTATCTTCTTTGTGACCATATCTTTTATGGACATCTTCTTGTGTTCCTTGTCTCCTTCAAGAAGTATGTTGACTTCCATCTTCTCAAAGTCTTTTAGCATAGGGCAGTCATCAGCCTTTTTTGGATGGACAAAGAACTCAATCTCAAACTGCTCGAATTCCCTGCACCTGAACATGAAATCCCTTGGGCTTATCTCATTCCTGAATGCCTTTCCTACCTGGGCTA
>JAHJCS010000073.1 GCA_018812465.1 Nanobdellota archaeon
CTTTGTCTTTGTGAGTATGTTCTCCTCAATGTCGCCGAAATATTCTCCATTATCAGTGAATACTTTCATGTTGTATGTGCTGGATATCTTTTGCATCTTTAGCATTGTGACCCCTCCTTTGATGAGTTACCCATTATTGGAGAGTAGGACTATTTAAAGGTTTCGAAAATATATAAGGCTTTAAAGAGCCTTAAATCCTGTTTTCTGTCTGTTTTCTGGAAGGTTATTCAGAAACACTCTGGTCTTTACACTAAACTTTTTAAATAAAGCTCTTAAATTAGGGTATATGAAATACAAGAACCTGATGCTTATAGGAACAAGCCATATCTCAAAAGACAGCATAAAAGAGGTTAGGGATGCTATTGAGAATAACAATCCAGCTATTGTTGCAGTAGAGCTTGATGCAAACCGTTACTGGTCTATGAGAAAGCAGTCCAAGAGCAAGACAAGCATAAGAGACATATTTCATATAGGTGTTGTCGGGTTTCTTTTTGCTATTCTTGGCAGATGGGCCCAGAAAAAGCTTGGCAAGCTTGTTGGAGTCATGCCTGGATCAGAGATGATGACTGCCATAAAATCTGCGCAGAAAGCCAAGTCCCAGATAAAGCTCATAGACCAGGACATAACAATCACATTAAGAAGGCTATCAAAATCAATAACCTGGAGAGAGAAAGGCAGGTTCATTCTGGACATACTAAAATCCATAGTCTTCAGAAAGAGTGAAATGAAACGACTGGGCATAGAGGATCTTGACCTTTCCAAAGTGCCTCCAAAGAAACTTATCAAGAAGCTGATATCAGAGTTCAGAAAGAGCTACCCTAATGCTTACCGGGTCCTTGTGACAGAGAGGAACGAGGTCATGGCAATAAGGCTTGCAAAGCTCATGGATGATAACTCAGAAAAGCTGATTGTTGCTGTCGTGGGCGCAGGCCATGAAGAGGAGATGATCAGCCTGATAAGGAAGTTCCAGAGCAAGAAGAAGATAATCTACTCTTTCACTGTCAGCACATAATCAATCACATCAGTTAATTTAACAGTTAGTGCACAGGTTTCAGAACATAACAAATCCAACAACAAACTATTTAAATAAAAGAGGTATAGATATTACAATGGGAAATCCCATAGACCAGTTCGCAAGTGTGTGGTATGCCATAAAGAAATATTATGGCTTTGACAAGGATGAGATAAAAGGGATTGTTATAACCGTCATTATACTTGCGTTCATAGTGTCCTTTGATGAATGGGGTGTAACTACATTTGATTTCTTGTATGGCCTCAGGAATTTCTTTAATTCAATGCTCATAATCCTTCTGAGTTTCCTGATCTATCTTTCAGCCCAGAGAATCACTGCAATAAAGAGCGGTTTTAAGGCTGAGTGGAGAGTATGGATCTACGGACTGATCATAGGTCTGATACTTGTGTTTGTTTCAAGAGGCAAGCTATGGTTCCTTGCTCCTGGAGGAGTGATTGTCTATCACATGGCAGGCCATAGGATATGCTCTTTTAGGTATGGCCTGAACTACTGGCCTCTTGGCATGTCTGCCATAATGGGACCTATTGCCTGCGCCCTATTGGCTATATTCTTCAAGATACTCCTCACAATATTTCCTGCCAATGTTCTTCTTGACAAGGCAATGAGAATCAATGTCTGGATAGCTATCACAAATATGATTCCTATACCTCCTCTTGATGGAAGCAATATGTTCTTTGCATCAAGGATGGTCTATATCTTCATATTCGGGTTTGTGCTTGGCACATTAGTCCCTATACTACTCAACATAAATGTCCTGTACTCACTGCTGATAGGCCTTGTTGTAGGATTTGTGCTATGGCAGCTTCTTTTTTGGACATTGGAGAGATAGATGATGAACCTATTCAAGCTATACAATAAAAAAGGTGAAGGATTCCTTGACAACTGGGTAGAGATATTTTTCCTTATCCTCCTGATAATCGGCTTTGTCATATCAGTAAGCATAGGAAGCGCTTTTTTCAGCTATGTAGTGATATTCTTGTTTGGTCTGATGGCTGGAAGGTTCTTGCAGCTCAGGAAGAACATGGTTCCTTTCTACCTTGTTGTCCTGGGGCTTCTTGTGGGGTATATTCTTGGATCAAGATACGGCAACTGGAAGATCATAATATTCTGCTTTCTGCTGGGAACAGCAATAAGCTGGTATGCTCATGAGAAAGAGTACCTTAGGTAGATTCTATGATAGAAGTCAAGAAGATTTCTGATAATGTATGGAAGTTCACAGGCACAGATGCAGTGAATGTTTATTTCATAGGCCTTGATGAAATGAAGATAGTCATAGATGCAGGCAACAGAGCAGACAGACAGCAGCTAGAGAAACTGCTTGGAGCGCTTGTGGACTTAAAGACTGTTGATACTGTGATATTCACTCACCTCCATTATGATCACATCGGAAATTTTGATCTGTTTCCCAAAGCAGAGTTCTATGCCTCTGCAAAAGAGATATCTGATTATGAGAAGAAACGCGAGGATGCTATCCTTAACCCCACTATAACTGACAAGTTCAATGTGAAGCTCAAGCCCCTGCCCGAGAAGATAGGGCCTCTGGAGGTTGTTGAGGTTCCAGGCCACACTTCAGGCTCGGTATGCTTATTATATCCAGAGAAAAGGATACTTTTTTCAGGTGATACAATGTTTGCAAAGAAGCAGCTTGGCAGAACAGACCTTCCGACATCTGCTCCTGGAAAGATGAATGATTCCTTGATAAAGCTCCTGAAATATGACTTTAAGATTCTTGCTCCTGGGCATGATTATTGAGATTTTTTCACAACCCACTGGACATCAGCAGTCAAAAGCGTTTTAAACTCCTTTCTTTCAGGCATCATAATGATAAGAAAATCCTTTATTTTCCTTGACAGAGTAGGACTGAGAAAAGAGAAGAGCATATGGAATCAGGGAATAGATGATTGGGATAATTTCATCAGCAAGAGCAAGGTCAAAGGTGTAGGTGCAAGAAAACCATTATTTGATAGGCAGATAAACAGCCTAAGAAAAGCACTCTATGGCCAGGATGCTTCATACTTGAAGAGCGCAATACCTCGTTCTGAGGCCTGGAGGCTCTATGATTTCTTCAAGGATGAGGCTGTTTTCCTTGACATTGAGACAGCTCATTATTATGGCTACATCACAGTCATAGGCCTTTATGATGGATATAATACCAAGATGATGATAAAGGACATAAACCTTGACAAGAACATCCTGAAGAAAGAGCTCGCTAAATACAAGCTCATTGTGACATTCAATGGCAGTTCATTCGATCTTCCAGTGATTGAGAGATATTTCCAGGGAGTTATTCCTGATGTGCCTCACATTGACCTCAGGCATGTGTGCTCAAGGATAGGCCTGACTGGCGGACTGAAATCAATTGAGAAGCAGCTGAATATCAAAAGGCTGCCTGAGCTTGAGCATGTTACTGGAGAGGATGCTGCAGAGCTTTGGAGGACATTTAAGGCAACAGGTGATGATTATTACCTTGACCTACTCATAAAATATAATGAAGAGGATATAATAAACTTAAAGCCAATAGCTGATTTTGCTGTCAAAGAGTTATGGAATAAGATAAGAAATTAAAATACAATAAAAAATAATATTCAAGAATTATTTCTTCTTTGCTTTTTTCTTTTTGGCTGGTCCGCAGCATCCGCATGACATATTCACACCTCCTGATATTAAAGTATCGTAACTACTATAATAATATATTGAATAAAATACCTAACAATATGACCTGAGGCACTGTTATTATCGGAAGCCATATTGCTGCTTTCTTGCCTATATTTGTCCAGATAAGCCCTATTTCAGTATAATCTGTGACTACTCCTGCCATCAGGAAGACAAAGCTGTTTCCGAATGCTCCTGTCTGCTTGAATATCTCAAATGCCATTGGAGAGCTTCCTTCTGAGCAGACCTCTATTATTGTTGCTATACCCAGAGTGACTAGCAGTCCAAGCATGCTTGCACCCATATATTTCATGAAAAAATCCTGCGGCACAAAAGCTCTTGCAAAACTTGCCAGTATCATTCCAATCAGTATCCACCAGAGGACCATTTTTGTAAGTGCCCATGAACCATTGGCAACTCCTTTTACGTCTTCTTTTATGTTCTTTGCAGTGAATTTGTATTTCTTCCATCTTTTGCTTACATCTGCCCAGATATCAAGATTATTATGCACTTGCCTATCCTCTCCTACTTTGCATTTGTCACACTCAACCATACCTTTCCTCTCAAGCACCTGGTAGATGAGTCCTGTTGTTATTGCAATGAAGATTGCGCCGAACACAATGAACAATGCATTTATTCCGAAAAAGCTGAACAGAAGCACGGTTATGGGGAGGTTTGCCCATGGTGATGCAAGAAGAAACGCAACAACAGAGGAGGTGTTGGCTCCTTTTTTGTAAAGCTCTATTGCAATCGCAAGTATTCCATGGCTGCATGCAGACATCAGGAAACCAAATATCACTGCATAAGCTATTGTCCTCTTCTTGTGGCGTGAGAGGTATTTCTCAATATATTCTCTAGGAACAAAACGGTCAATTATTCCTCCAAGCAAGAATCCAAGAAGTATAGCCCACCATATGAGTTTAAGATAATCTAACAATGCATCAAAGACAGGATTAAGGAATTTAACATAATAAGACACAATAAAAAGCAGGATAGACCCAATTATCAGCAGATAGAACGGCTGCTTGTACCATGACTTGCCTTTTCCGATATCGCATGTGGGGCAGTACTTGTCCTCTGCCTGGATATGATGCTGTTTCTCATACTTCTTTATGCAGTTCTCTGAGCAGAAATAGTGGCCATAGGTTTTGATGTGGCCTTCCATGCCGCATACTGGATCTATTTTTTTATCTTTAACCATCTCTTTTTCCAGGCATTATAATCCCTGATCCCTATTTTACATTATCAAGGGAAATCTTGCTTATTCCTGGATCTTTTTGATCATGATATTTTGATTCTTTCCTTTTGTTGTAAGGATTCTCTGCAGGGCTGCTCATCATCTCAAATGTGAGCTGGCATATCCTTGAACCTGGCCAGAGTTTGACAGGCACCTTGCTTATGTTGGCCATCTCAAGAGTCAGCCTTCCCTGGAATCCAGGATGAACAGAACCTGCTGTTGAATGCACCACAATGCCCAACCTTCCCCATGAACTTCTTCCATCAAGCCTTGCTATCATTGTGTCAGGCACCTTGACATATTCTCTTGTTGTTGCAAGTATGAACTCTCCAGGATGTATTATAAAAGCTTCATCTTCAGTCTTCTCAACAAGGTCCATAAGATGATCAATATTCCCTTGTCTTGGATCAACATGAGTCACTTCAGAGTGCTTGAATATCCTGAATTCATTGCCGAGTCTTAGGTCAACAGAAGAAGGCCCTATCTGGTCTTCAGTCATATTCTCTATGACAATATCTCTTTTCTTTATAGCAGCTTTTATGTCCCTGTCGCTTAATACAACCATTTACCCCACCTATCAATGCTTATTATATATAAGTTTAAAAGGTTTTTGGTGGTCTAAATACACCTAAAGATCAATATAATCTCATTACCTGCTTTAATCCCTTATCTCAACTTTCTCTGTATAATGCTCAAGAATCTTAGCAAACTCAACTATTTCTTCTTTTGAGTAAGGTTTTATCTCTTCGAATCCCGGGTCATAAGTCTTTTTGTTGTTGAATTGCTGCAGAACAATCTTCTTTGTGCCCTCTATCATCATGCCCATTCTCTCTATGCTTTTCTTGTCGTGGAGTGTCGGGACAATAGTTGTCCTAAATTCATAGTTCACTCCTGATCGCTTTATTATATCAATGCTTTTCTTTATATTATCAATATCCACAGTAATCCCGACAGCTTTGCTGTAATTCTCTTCATCTGCCTTTATATCCATTGCGATATAATCAACAAGTTTCTGGCCAACAAGGCTCTTTAACATAGATGGGTTTGTGCCGTTTGTGTCAATCTTTACAAGGAATCCTTTTTCTTTTATTTTTCTTACAAACTCAGGAAGGTCTTTGTTGATGCATGGCTCTCCTCCTGTTATAACAACACCATCAAGCCATTTTTTTCTCTTGTCAAGGAAATCAAAGAATTTTTTCTCTTCAATAGTATCCAGTTTATCATGTCCTTTCTTCTCAATAAGGTCAGGATTATGGCAGAAGGGACACCTGAAATTGCATCCTGCAGTGAATATCGTGCATGCTACCTTGGTTGGATAGTCTACAATACTTGTTTTATGGATGCCTTTTATAAGAACCATCTTTCCTACTGCTGGAGAGCTGTCTTGACATCATCCAGGGTGTGCACCCTGTTGACCTCATTGCCCTGCTCATCAAAGAGGATCACAGTAGGGACTACTGCGACCTTCTTCTCTGCAGCTTTCTTGAGCCCTTCATCAGAGGATGCACTGAACTCCTGTCCTTTGATATCAACAGTCTTCAGGAACTCCTTTATCATGAAGCACTTAGGGCATACATGGGTCGTGAAGATCTCATAGCTTTTTATCATCACACGCACCTTTGTCAATGCTTATTTCTATCTCAGTCTCAAATTTGTGGCTGAGAGTCTTATTCTCTTCATACTCAAGCCTGTCCTTGAACTCTTCTTTCTTGCCTTTGTTCCACTGTCCTATAGGCCTGTAGTAACCAACAATCCTTGAATAGACCTCTGTTGCTTCTCCGCATGTTGGGCAGTTGAACTGCTCTCCACTGATATAACCATGGTTATTGCATACAGAGAACGTGGGTGTTATGCTAAAATAGGGTATCCTTGTGTTGTTGGATATCTTCTTAACAAGCTGTTTTGCAGCTTCAGCATCTGTCACCTTCTCTCCCAGGAATGTATGGAATATTGTTCCTCCTGTATACATTGTCTGGATGTCATTCTGGTGCTCAAGAGCTTCAACAGCATCCTCTGAATAATCCACTGGAAGCTGTGTTGAGTTTGTCAGGTAAGGCTCATCTTTTCCAGAAGTTATTATTCCAGGATACATCTTCTTATCCTCTCTTGCGAGCCTGTATGATGCTCCTTCTCCTGGTGTTGCCTCAAGATTGTATAGGCTTCCTGTCTCTTCCTGATATCCTTTTATCCTTTCTCTCATGAAATTCAGGGTGTCTATTGCGAATTTCTTGCCTTCTTTTGTCTCTATTCCCTTGCCCAAGAAGTTCAGGCTGCATTCATGCATTCCTATCAGACCTATTGTTGAGAAATGGTTCCTGAATGTGCCAAGATATCTCTTTGTGTAAGGCATTAGGCCGTTCTCAAGATTCTTATTGACTATCTTCCTTTTGACCTCAAGTGACTGCTTTGCAAGATCCATATATTGGCCAAGTTTCAGGAAGAAATCTTCTTTTGACTTAGCTTCATAACCTAGTCTGTTCATGTTTATTGTGACTACACCAAGACTTCCTGTGCTGTCTCCTGGACCCCACATGCTGCCTGGTCTTTTCATGAGCTCTCTTTGGTCTAGATTCAGCCTGCAGCACATTGCCCTTATTGATCTTGGATCAAGCGCTGATCCCACATAATTCTGGAAGTAAGGTGTTCCATATTTTGCTGTCAGTGCAAATAGTATGCCTGCATTTTCTGTGTCCCAGTCAAAGTCTTTTGTTATATTGTATGTTGGAATTGGGAATGAGAAGATCCTTCCGTTTGCATCTCCTTCTGACATGACCTCAAGGAAAGCCTTGTTGACCATATCCATCTCTTTCTGGCAGTCACCATATGTGAAGTCCATCTCTTTTCCGCCCACAACTGCTTTCTCATTCTTCATGTCTTCTGGAATAACCCAGTCAAATGTCAGATTAGAGAATGGATACTGGGATCCCCATCTTGATGGTATATTCAGTGAGAATATCAGCTTCTGCATCTCTTGCTTGACCTGCTTGAATGTCAGATTGTCTGTTCTGACGAATGGGGCCAGCAGCGTGTCTACTGAACTAAAAGCCTGAGCACCTGCAAATTCCATCTGTAGGCATCCTATATAATTGACCATCTGGTGCACTACAACTCCCAGGTGTTTTGCTGGCTTGGCATCCACTTTATTCTTGACGCCTCCAAATCCCCACAAGAGCAGGTTCTTTAGTGACCATCCTGCGCAGTATCCTATGAAACCATGATTAAGATCATGGATATGGAAATATCCTTTTTTGTGAGCTTCTGCTATCTGGGGTGTGTATATCTCATTAAGAGCATAGTTTGCAATTACCTTTCCTGCTGTATAGAGCAGAAGTCCTGAGAATGAGAATGCCTCATTGCTATTCTCATTGACTCTCCAGTCAGCCTGTTTAAGGTAATCCCCTATTGTGTTGACACAGTCAATAGCTACACTTTTGGTTTCCCTTATCTTCTGATGCTGGTACCTGTAAAGAATATAAGTCTTAGCTGTCTTAGAGTGGCCTGATTTTATGAGGACAGTCTCAACAATGTCCTGGACCTCTTCTACTGTAGGAATCTCTCCTACATCATATTTGAACTCAAGAATTGTGGCAACCTTGTCTGAAAGCTGTTCTGCGAGTTTCCTGTCATGTCCTCCTACAGCTCGTGCAGCATTGAATATGGCATTTGTAAGCTTCTCTTTTGTGAACTCAACTACTCTGCCATCTCTTTTCTTAAGGAGGTTTATTCTATATGGATTACCTCTCTCTATGTTTGCGTTCTCTTTTACTTCACCCATTTTTTCGCCACCTCTTTGTGTTTCTTTTGATTTTATTTCTTTTTGATCTTTTTCTTGAGCTTATCAAGCTCTTCTTCAAAAGAGTCAATATCCTGAAATTCACGATATACAGAAGCAAACCTGATATAAGCAACCTTATCGAGCTTTTTGAGCTTTTTCATGAGAAGCTCGCCAATCTCCTTGCTGTTCACTTCTTTTGCTTTTCTGTTCAGGAGCTCAGCTTCAATCTCGCTGAGGGTCTTGTCGATTGTTTCCTGGGTTATGGGCCTCTTTTCGCATGCCCTTTTGATGCCTTTTTCAAGCTTTTCCTTGTCAAAGGCCTCTCTTGTCCCATCTTTCTTTATCACAGAAAGGTCCAGGACCTCGACTTTCTCATATGTTGTGAATCTTTTGCTGCATTTCTGGCATTCACGTCTTCTTCTTATTATCCCTGGGCTGCTTTCTCGCTTGTCAATGACTCGGCTTTCTCCAGAGCAGTATGGGCA
>JAHJCS010000074.1 GCA_018812465.1 Nanobdellota archaeon
ACAGAGCCAATGAGCATGGATTCATCTTCTGATAGTGCTAAGTTTGTCTTCCTGAACAAGGAGGGTAGGCAGGTGTCTGTTCCATTGCATTGGAACGGCCAGGAGATAATGCTAGGAGATGACTATGAACCGGATTCATGCAGCGGAAGACTGCTTCTTCAAGGAGAGACATGCAGTGCAGGTTCATCAGTGGCTGACATTGAAAGAGTCAAGCTTTTTGTTGTGGATTCCAATTCAAGAATTCATATCATGGAAGTGACTAACATTGATTCAGCTGGCAGAATTGATATCACAGATTTGACATACGGATACAATTTCAATGATATTCCAGTCACAATAGGAGAATCTGACTGTGATGTCATGTCAACTCTCGAGCTTGGAGGGCCTGTTGGAGATGAAATATCCATATCAGTATCAAGTGATGGATGCATGCAGGCAACAAATATTGAGAGAAGCAGCAGGCTGACAAGTCTTGGCGCATTTGTTGATATCTCACCTCAGCTGATGAGAATCCATGAAGAAGCTCCTTTTGGCCTGATAATGAACCTCAAGCCAAGATTTGACTCTGTGAACCAGGAGGTATATCTTGATTCTCCTGAATGGAGCATAGGCAACAATGGTGAGCAGTGGAATGTAGGGCCTGTAAGCTCAAGCCGTCTCAACAAAACAACATACCTTTATGTGAGTAAATGGGGAACCCATGTGCAGTATGACTCAGACAACAAGGATACTGCTATTATTATGTATCCAGACAACCAGGTTCTTGCATCAGTCTCAATAAAACAGATTTAATCTTTTTATTTCTTTTTTCTTTTAATTTCTTTTAAAGAATCAGTATATCCTTTATTCAATCCTCTTCAGCAGCTTTCTTTATCTTTTCCTGCTCATATTTCTCTTTCTCCTGATCCTGCTTCTCAGCAACTTCAGTCAGCTTCTCAGTGTACCTGCATTTAGGGTATTTAGAGCAGCCTAGGAATGAGCCATAGACTGATTTTCTCACAACAAGCGTTCCTTCCTTGCACTTAGGGCAGGGTTTCTCCTCACTCTTTGCCTTTGCCTCATCTATCTTCTTAGATGGGCATGCAGGGTTTATGCACAGCTCCTGAGGCCTCTTCTTAGGCATCTGTATGCTTATCAATGCCATCTTGCAGTCAGGGCATTCTTTTTTCAATGACTTGATCATGCCGGTATTAGGCAGGGAGAAAGTTGTTTTGCAGTCAGGATAATTGTTGCATGCTATGAACCTTCCGAACTTGCCGCGTCTTATCTCCAGTATCCCATTTTCGCAGTTAGGGCATGGGCCGATATAATTCTGCTTTGCCATTGACTCTTTATAGGAATCAATGAGATCTTTTCCAATGGCTTTTTCTTTGCTTTTGAGACTTTTGAGTGTTTTTGTGAGCAGTTCTCTTGCTTCAGAAAGAACTTCTGATCCTTTCTTCTTGTCCTCTCTTATGAGGTCCATCTCATCTTCAAAATGCCTTGTGAGATTGTCATCCAGTATCTCTGGCATGTATTTCTGTAGGGTCTCACATGTCTTTATTCCAAGGTCTGTTGCTTTTATTGCCTTGTCAACAGCATAACCTCTGTTATAAAGAGCATCAACAATAGCTGCTCTTGTGGCTTTTGTCCCAAGACCTTTCTTCTCAAGCTCTTTGATTATTGATGCAGGAGTATACCTTTTTGGAGGCTGTGTCTCCTTATCCAGCATCTCTATCTTGTCAACATGTATCTCTTCTCCTTTCTCTACATGAGGCAGTTCCTGTTCTTCAAGCTTCACAAAATGGCCATAGAACTCATGCCATCCTTTCTCAACAGTCCTTGTGCCTTTTGTCACAAACTTCTCGCTGTTGACATCAATCAGGATAGTCACTGTCTCTCTTACTGCTGGATCACCGAATGTGGCCAGGAATCTTCTCATTATAAGATCATAGAGCTTAGCCTTTCTTCCATCAATATGTGCTATGTTCCCAGTAGGATAGATTGCCGGATGAGCTGGATCTGATTTTTTCCTTCATTAGGTTTAAGATTTGGTCTTGCAAGAAGCTTGTCTGCAAAACCCTTGTAAAAGCTCTGCCTCTGTATCTGGCTCAGGATTTTCTTGTAATCAATGCTTGGAGGAAGTTTTTGCGATGATGTTCTCGGATAGGATATCAGTCCTGCAAGATAAAGCTCCTGTGCATGGGCCAGAGTCTCTTTAGGCGACATGCCCATTGTCCTGTAAGCCTCAATCTGCATTGAAGTG
>JAHJCS010000006.1 GCA_018812465.1 Nanobdellota archaeon
GCACAAGCCAGTAGAATGGAATAGAAGCCATGAACACTGCTTTCTTGCATGCATTCTTCAGAAAATATGACATTCGCTGTGATGTCCTGCTGCTTGTTGGATAAATACCAGTTATTGCTGATAGATTCATGTAAACACCCCTAAAACTAATTCATCATGCTGTTAAGCACACCCCAATTGCCTCCAAAGCGAGAGAGTACCATTGAACATACCAGGACAAATGCAAAAAAACCTGGATTGAATGATCCTATGACATATTTGAACAGCACAAGCCAGTAGAATGGAATAGAAGCAATGAACACTGCTTTCTTGCATGCATTCTTCAGAAAATATGACATTCGCTGTGATGTCCTGCTGCTTGTTGCCTGAATCTCAAGGTCAATTCCCTTCAGCTGTTCCAGGATTTCCTGTTCTTCCTGGTTGATCTTAACAAGAGACTCCTGAATAGAGCTCTGACTCTCATAATGTTTCATGATATCCCCCAAACCTGTTAAATGAATATGAACTGATAATTGAACTGTTTTATTGAATGATGAGTCTGAATGCAAACTGTCTGCCCCCCAACAAGCAGACAGCTGCAATCGGATTATGACTCCTTTCGGCCAATGGCCAAAAGGATCTGTTTTCTCAAACCACCCCTGAAGAACCATTTGGTTCTTCCCAAAAACCTATAATACAGTATGGTGGGGGTCCTATATAAACCTTTCGGTTTTTGCTTCCCTTATTTCCGATGCTTCCGATACAGACATGGCTTCCAATATAGAATTAAGTATACTAGTTGATGGAAATGCTGCTGAGATTTATAGCTGAGAAACAGAAATCATCACTAAACTCATCTTTACGACGGTGAATAGAGATCATATGCCAGCATCATGCTGTGCCAGAGCCTGAGGAGCCAGGAGGCCTAGAATAACTGGGTTTAGAACAGACCCTTAGTTTTTTTGGATCGATTATACATTCTTCCTTTAGATGATCCTGGTTAGGACCATCGGTCACCAGGTCTGCTGAGCCAACCCTATGAGGATTTCTTGAAGTATGTATATGGAAGCCTGGGCTCAGAGGAGCTGAGTATGTGTCTCCCGGACTGCCTGACTGCTTTAGTTCACCTGATATCTGCTGTTTCAGATATTCCATCAACTGAGGGTATATCCTGCTCTGGATAAGAGCATCCTTTACTTCTAAGACTTTCTCTGCCTCATCCATCTCCTGATCCTGCAGAAGACTCTGAATTGATTCCTTGAATTCTCTGGCTTTTGGTTCGAGTATTCCATAAGCAATAGATTCCAGAGCGGCATTCCTTCCAGCATATACATTAGATTGCTGTTCTTCAGGAAGCAGCGGCTGGGTGGCTGTGCCAAATTTTGAGAATGAAAGATAAGTGGAGTTAAGATTCTTTTTCATGACACTCAGATCCCTGGATAATGTGAGCTCCATCTCTTTTAATGCAACCATTGAATTCAATGTTTCATAAGCTACTTCAACACGTTCTTCTGAAGTCAGACTATTGTCTGAGACAATCTTATTTAGTTCTTCGGTAGATTTTGTCATCTCCGTTGAGATCACATTTATCTGGTCAGCATCTTCATAGCATTCAGCCAGTTTTTCCATAGCCTGTCTCAATTCAATGAGCGCACCTATCTCAGTGCCTTTGAAGTTCTCTCCCCTGAATAGTGGATCATTCCTGAAACTGAGATTATCATCAAAGTATTTCACAAATGATTTTAACATCCTGCTTGCATTGAGGTAATCCTGATTTAAGTCATATGACCTAAGAGAGTTGGAATCACCACAGACACATGAGCCAAGAAGCATCTGATGGAATTCTCTTGCTTGTTCTGAATAAGAGCTATATAATCTATCAGCAACTGTGCCAAACAATCGCTGTTTGAGAGTTATCTTCTTGGTATCAGGATTAATATCACAATCTCCGAGAGTAAGATTCTTTAGTATCATATGTTTTGGTTCAAGTTTTATAGGAGCTGTCTTTTTTTTGGCTGCTCTTTTTTCATGCACATGAAGATATATTCCTGGCTCATCGTCTTTTTGGGCATGGAAATTAAGATCAAGAAGAAGAGCATCCTTATTTGCTTTCATTTCTATGAATATACCTTGTGCAGGATAGCTTGATTTCATAACAGTGTTTATGCTCCTGGCCAGGTTATGGAAATAATCTTCATTTCCAAAATCCTTGCCATGAATCAATGCCTGAGTCATATAACCCAGAATATTGCTTACTGATTCTGATATTGATTCTATTGCAAAGACTCTGGAGATCATGTCTGATTCTGATGGAATGACATTCAAAGGAATGTATATTCCGCAGTCAAAGTAAAGAGGAGAGCTCTGTTTTGACATGAGGACCAGTATATCCCTCACATCAGAGATGTCTGTTGAATTGTATCTGCTGAAGTTGGATGTGTCTCCATGGATAAATTTGTTCACATCAGAATGCCTTTTGGTCTCTTGAGTTATGATCTCAAGATTTATAGGATCCCTGCGTGAATCAAGAGGTTTAAGATGAATCTCAGAGATCTTTTCAGCTTCTGCTATTATTGAATCCATATCAGGATTCCTTAATAGTAATTCAAGAGGTCTGGGAGCTGAATCTGTGCTGTTTTCACTCATCTGAGCTGTCAATGGATCACCGTCTTTTTTGTTCTCTCTGCTCTGTTCAATCAACCACAGTATTTACTAATGGATAACAGATAATATTAATCATATATAAATATTGTGA
>JAHJCS010000075.1 GCA_018812465.1 Nanobdellota archaeon
AAGCTTTCCAGACCTCAATCTGATACTTGCCTACTGTCTGGATCTTTTCTAAGTCACCACCCATCTTGTTGTTGGCCCATGAAAACCAGTCAGCAACCCACATCTTGAACTTGCAGCCAGCTTTTGTCATCTTATTGATGTTAATGGCTCTCAACAGGCCCTGGGCAATATGAAGATGGCCTGAAGGCTCAAAACCATCATAAGCAATAGGATCTTTCTTTGTTTCAAGCAGTGACTTTAGGTCTTCTTCTGTGATTATCTCCTCACCAACCTGCCTGATAAGATCCATTCTTGATTCAATGTCCATAAAAGTGGTGTTTATGCTCGTTATTTAAATAATTTGCCACTGGACAAACATTCCAGAAAGTTATATAAACAGGGCCTGGACCAGAAAGTCTATGCTCAGTGTGACAGCACTTTCAGGATATTTATACTGCCCAAGAAAGATATACCTAAATTACACTTTAGGAATAAGGGAGCCAGCTAAGCCTGCTCTTGCTTTAGGCACAATAAGACACAAGGTCTTTGAGGATATGAACAATGCAGAAGAGGAGATTGTCAAAGGAATAAAGAGTCCTATGAATCCAGATGATGTGATATCAGGATACCATACAAAATATCTTTCTATACTTATAGAGAACATAAAGAAGAACAAGAAGAAGATTGAGTCTTTTGGGATAAAACAGCAGGAAGCATTTGAGAAGATGAAAGATTCTGTTGTAAAAGAAGCTAAAAGAAGGGCAGGAAATACGATGGAGTTCATGAAAAAGAATGAAATTTATGGAGAAGAGCTGTGGGCAAAACTCACACCTAAGATGATATCAGAGTTCAAGATAGAATCCCACAAGCTAGGCATAAGGGGGATAATAGACCAGGTAGAGATGTATGATGAGTATATGGTGCCTATTGAACTGAAGACAGGCAAAGCTCCTGAAGAGGGAGCATGGCCTTCGCACAGGCTCCAGCTTACTGCTTATATGGCCCTTCTTGGAGACAAACAGAGGGTAGTGAAGCAGGGAAAGCTCATCTATCTTGACCATGACAAGACAGTTGAGATATTCAACAATCCATTCATTGAAGATGAAATAAGGATAATGGTCAGAAAGACATATGAGACACTAAACTCAAGGTCCCCTCCTGCTTTCACAGACAACATAAAGAAATGCGAGGCCTGCGGATTAAAAGAGCAGTGCCATAACCCAGATTTTATCCATAGCAGGGTTAATAGGGTATTCCAGGGCTGACGACTAAAAAAACAAAAGATTTATATATAAATTAACTTTATATAAGAGTAAGTTTATTGTTGGTGATAACATGGCAGATGATGATAAGAAATTCGGGCATGAGATTGTAGGAAAGACAGTAGTCAGCAAGACAGGCAAGAGATTCGGTGAAGTAGGAGACATAATCTTTGAGACAAAGAGCGGCGAACTCATACATATGGTGCTTTCTAATCCAACCCAGTACACTGCCAAACTAGAGCTTGAGAAAGACAAGGAAGGTAATATCTTAATACCATTCTCAGCAGTCATAGCTGTCGGCGATTTTATGGTTATTGCTGAAGAAGATATTGTGTAAGCTTTTCCTGGGTTAATTTTTTATACTAGCTGGATTATTCTTGTACTATGGGGGATGAAGGAATATCTATATGGACTGAGAAATACAGGCCAAAGGACTTCTCAGAGGTAAAAGGCCAAAAAGAGGTTGTCAGCAAAGTAGAGGCAATGGTCAAGGCCAGGAATCTGCCACATCTTATGTTCACAGGACCTCCTGGAATAGGCAAAACAACTCTTTCTCTTGTCATTGCAAGACAGCTTTTTGGAGAGGGATGGAGAGCCAATGTTCTTGAATTGAATGCCAGTGATGAGAGGGGAATTGATGTTGTAAGGCATAAGGTCAAAGACTTTGCAAGGACAAAAGCCATTGGAAATGTGCCATTCAAGATAATCTACCTTGATGAATGCGATGCTCTGACAAAAGAGGCTCAGCAGGCATTAAGGAGAACAATGGAGAACTACACCCACACATGCAGGTTCATACTATCAGCTAATTATTCTTCAAAGATAATTGATCCAATACAGTCAAGATGCGCTATATTCAGGTTCAGGCCTATTGAAAAGCAGGAACTTTTCAAAATAATAGAGGGTATAGCAAAGGATGAAGGACTGCAGATTGATGAAAAGGCAAAAGATGCTCTTTACAGCATATCTGGAGGAGACTGCAGGAAGCTTGAGAATATAATGCAGTCATGCTCTGTGATATCAAAGAAGATAGATGAGGAGTTGGTGTTCTCAATGGCATCTGTTGCAAAACCAAAGGATGTCAAACAGGTGCTTGAGCTTGCCCTGGCAAACAAGTTTGTTGAAGCAAGGAACAAACTGCTGGATATAATGCTCAAATACGGCCTAAGCGGCTCAGATTTGATAAAACAGATCCAGAAAGAAACTCTTGACCTGGATATCGACGGAAGAAAGAAGATGGAATTGGTGTCTGATTGCGGTGAAGCAGAGTTCAGGATGTCAGAAGGAAGTGATGA
>JAHJCS010000076.1 GCA_018812465.1 Nanobdellota archaeon
GAGCTTATGAAGAAGAAGAAAAATTATCATTTCATCGAGATAATGGCATGCCCTGGAGGATGCATCAATGGGGGAGGCCAGCCTCTACCATACTCCAAAGAGAAAGTCAGAAAGAGAATGGAAGCAATATACAGAGAGGATGCAAGACTTCCTTTAAGAAAATCACATGAGAATCCGATAGTCCAGCAACTCTACAAAGAATTCCTTGACAGACCATTGAGCGAGAAATCAGAGAAACTGCTCCACACAAAATATTCCATGAAAACAAAGTTCTGAGGTGAAAAGATGAAAAGACCAAAGATTTTTACGCCAAATGAAGGTAAGACTGACAGGATAATAAGGGTACTGGTTGGCCTGGCATTCATAGCATTAGGCTATATGTACACACCCTGGCTTTATGTAATAGCAGCAATATCATTGATAACTGCTGCTGACGGATTCTGCCTGCTGTACTGGCTGTTCGGATGGACAACAAAGAAATAAGAAAAAAAGAATAAAAAACAAAACAGTTTTTATTTCCAGATCCAGCCAAATATACCTTTACTTCTCTTTTCTGACTGGGCAAGCTCTTTGAGTCTTGTCTGCTCATGATCCATTTCCTGCAGTCTTTCCTGCATCATTGCCCCTATTTCTTCGCTGCAATTGCACTGCTCTCTTAACTGCCTTAACTGCTGTATCCTCTGCTGATTCAGGTTAGCTTCCTGTTCTATCTCATCTGCTGACTCTGAGTCTCCTCCAGCAAAGAACCTTTTGAACCTTCCTCTTTCAAGAACTCTCTCCTCTGACCTCATAGTCCGCTGCACAGAGTTATTGAAATCTCTTGCTATTGCTGAGACTTGAGGACCTATTCCATCAGTAAGGTTTTCCATTGCAAGCAATGAGTGCACTGCAAGCCTCACTATGTTCTGGTTTTGATATACTTTCTGTCTGCTGTCTTTGAAACCTTGAAGTTCCTGATTCATCTCTTGCTGCCTCAACTGCATCATTTCCCTTAGCTCCCCAGGAGAATGTGCCATTAGTCTCTGTCTCTCTTGAGACTCTGCCCTTATCTGGGCACTCACTAAGGCAGGCTCTCCTTCACTATCATTTTGCTGCAGTCCCTGGCCAGTTCCCTGTGCAGATTCCCTAAGCTCAGGCTCTTCTATTCCTGTTCCTGGCTCATGGATTCCCTGGGCTGCGACCAAAGGCATGCAAAAAGCAAGAACAAGCAATAAAACAAGATATTTCTTCATAATATCACCTCATATAGGTCATAAAGAGGTCATTACTTAAATACTTTCTTGTTGATAGATAACTTTTTAATATGTATGAGTTTACCAAAATATAGGTGATATAATGAATCTGACACCAGATGAGAAAAAAGTCATAAAGATAGCTCTTGAGAAGCATCTTGAGGAAGTCCAGGGTCATGAGGATGATGTAGGACAGGACATTCGAGAGCTTGCTATTGAAGTTAATTATGAAGATTTTGTGAAGAGCATAATCAAGAAGATGTGAAGAGTATAGATTATCTCACTCTGTTATGACCAGGACGCAGCATACCTGAGAATCTCCTATATCACCATAATAATTCTCTTCATCCTCACAGTATTCTCCAAATGCCTTTTCTGAGACAGTCCCTCCTATATCTAAGCATTCCTGGCTGGTTGTAGAATAGACTGGAGACTCATCATATCTCTCATCAGTTATCTCAAGGTTCTCGAAAGTGAGCTGGACTCTGGCCATTATTCTCTCTGCATCTGAAACATCAGATGTATCAGCATCAAAATAGAATATTGATGATGTATGCCAGCAGCCAGGGCATTCAAGCTGCTGCACTTTTATCAGTTCAAGGTTGTCTCCATCAAGATCTTTGAACAGTTTCATGTTCTGGATGTATTCAACAGAATTATCAGAGACAGTCTGGACCTCATCATCTGCCTGCTGGACTGGAGTGGGGGGAAGTTCATAGAATTCTGGACTGGTCTGAGGCGCTTCCTGAGGAGCCTTGCTGCTGCACGCACCAAGGAGAAGAATGCAGAAAAGAAATATTAAGTATAATAATATATTCCTCATGGCTCACCTCTAGATATAACAGATATCATCTCTGGTTGGTTTATATATTTTTCCCAAAAAACTTAAATATCCTGAAGAGATACCCATGTCCTGATGGGCAGTCTACATGGGGATGACCATACATTCAGAGGGAATGATTCTTTTATTGATGCAGTTGTGCATAGGATAATGGGCACTGAATTCTGGGAGAATGTATCATACGGCAGGAAGACCGCTGAGACACTATCTCAGGCAGGAGATATCACCCAAGATGAGATAAACGGCATGCTGTACTGCCTTGTGATGGACTGCGAAGCAGACAGAAAAGGTTTCTTCAACAAAGCAGCAGCTGTGTTAGGCGTGCTTTCATATAAAGAATCATGGAGAAATCCATGGTATACCTCTAAATCAGCAATCAGAGGATATGTTTGGTCAGATCTTGAGAGTGTAGATCGGCCTGAGTGAAGCAACCTCATCACCCATTCCCACTTCAAGAGTCTTAAGAAGCACTTCTCTTCCCCTATAACTGTACTGGATCTCTTTTGGATCTGAGATTATCTTCTTTCCTATGCCATCTTTAAGGTCAATCTCAAAGTATCTCAGCTTGTTTACCTCAAATATCCTGGATACAGCCAAAGAATCCTCAAAAGTGTATCCTCCTCCATGAGGAAGAAGGTTTGCTTTCTTAAGCCTGGGTATGACACCGAATTCTTCTGCTCTTTCTGCGAATCCTAAATGCTCTATCTGTTCATGAGTGAAGTTCTTCTTTGCCTTCATTAAATAAGATGGAACATCAGCTCTTATGGAAAGAGGATAAAGACCAGTGAAGTCATCACAATAATGGCATCCAAGAGCTATCTCATTCAGGTTTATCATTCCCTGATGAGTCCTGTTGCATATGACCTTGCCATTGAATAGATTAGTGAATGCTATCTCTCTCCTTTTCTTGGCAAAATGATCCGCTACCCCATAGAACTTCAGGTATTCCTGGGCTTTCTGGCCTTCAAGGCAGTGGATCAGACCAAAAGGTGTCTTTATTACCTCCTCAACCTGTTTAAGTGCAGAACTGCTGTCAAAATAAAGTCCAGAACCTGCAGGATTATCCCCCTTCATCTCCGGACATCCTGCATGGAGTATCACAAGATGTTTTGGCAGCTTGACAACAGCACCATCTACCTCAAACACATCTATGAAATGATTGCCTTTATTGAAATCCCATTTGACCTGGACATCATTGATAAAAGTCTCTTTTTTTTCGAACTCATAGAGCGTCTTCAGCAGTTCTTTTGGATCAGGCACTTCCTCAATGCCTCCTATAAGCATTCCGCATGCATTGGGTTTCACATCAAGCACAACAAACTTTTCCTTGCCCTTGCCCCAGCTTATCTTTCCGCCATAGCCAATGCCCTGGTTCCATCTCTCCCTGTTCCTTGTGACAGTCTCATCTGGTGTGGATATGAATGTCGCATCAGGCTCAAGCCCATAATGCTCCTGAGCTATCTGCATCTTCGCAAGCCCGAACTGCATGTTCGCTTTGCAGAGCTCTGTCGCAGAATCCTCTACACCAGTAGAGAAAATGTGCTGTGATGCTCTTTCAAGCATCTTCTTTGGTTCAAGTTTGGAGAAGCTCATTCTTCAAGTATCAATTTATAGTTTTCAATCTCATGGATCTGTTTTGCTCTCTTGGCAAGGCCTTTTCTTAACATAGTGACTATGTCAAGAGTCTCTTTATGCAGCGTCTTGCCAAGCTTCCTGCTCTCTTTGTAGTATAATTTGTGGTAATCAGCCATCCTCTTAGCTATCCTGTTTTCGATGATATGCTCCATTGTGCCGGTCTTTCCCATTATGCCTCTCATCATTCCCATATAACCCAGCCTGTCAAGAGCATCAGCATCAAAGACAACCTTCTCCTCAGGGCTCTGAGGAGGTATCATAGATGTAGCAGTGTGCCTCACAACTATCTTGCTTATTTTCCTTATTGTCTTGATATCATCAATAAGGCTCTCCATGAACTCCTCTGTCCTGGATGCACCATCAATGCCATGGAAGAGGCCGCTTGGAGCATTGATCCTGCCAATATCATGCAAGAGAGCCCCGCAGATGAGAATGAATGGATCAACAGGATCCCTTATCTTCCTTGCGATCTCAATAGAATTCCTGCACACCTCAAGGATATTGGAATAATCATGGCCTTCAGAACGATTGTGCTTGTCCTCGACAAAACGTATGATCTCCTCTACTATCAGCTTCTCCTGTTTAGTCATCTTTCTTGTGAAGACCATACTGCACCTCTTTTATGAAACTTAATGGCATTTGATATTTAAATTTAGTGATAAAAAAGAGAGTATTGGCAATGTCATCAGAATATATTGCTTCTGGTTTTTGATATGGGCAAGGAAGTTCCTGATTTGATGATATATCATGCAGACACTCCTTCCTGATACCTGCACCCTGAACCTTTTAGATTAAGAAAGATTATTGATTCAGAAGAGATATGATCCTGCATACATTTGAATAATAAAACCCAGAAATAACCTATTTAATCCTTAACCTGCACTTCTGAGACCTTAACCTTGTCTCCTGAGATTATCTCAGGAATATCTCCGCATTTTGAGCACATGAAGACAACCTCTCCATCTTTGCTATCAATTATCTCTGCCATGCCCTCATACCCGCATCTGCACCTGACTTTTGCTTTAGTCTCATCAATCAAGAATTCAAAATCAGCATTCTCTTGTAGGTACTCTTCAAGCTCTTTGGCTGTTATGCCTGAAAGCTCTCCTACTTCAAACACAGCACTCTTCAGGGGCATGC
>JAHJCS010000077.1 GCA_018812465.1 Nanobdellota archaeon
ACCCCCAGATATACCTGTTAGTGCTAAAAAAGATAGGTCTGAAGCCAGAAGAGTGCATATTCATTGATGACAGGAAGAAATACACTGATGCAGCAGAGAAAGTCGGAATAAATGGCATACAATTTAGGGATGCAGAACAGCTGAAAAAAGAGCTTGCTGGCCTGTCTATCAGGCTTGGCAGCTCCCAAAACCTTTAAAAATAGGTCCTATATCCTTCTATATATGGCAGCCAATGAGAAGAGCAAGGCCAGCACTGGTTCTGGTGGTTCTGGTCCGTATAATTTTAAGCAGGTAGAGGAATCTGTGCTGGATTTCTGGACAAAGAAGAACATCTATCTCAAGGCAAAATCCAATAATCACAATAAGAAGAAATACTATTTTCTGGATGGCCCGCCTTATACTTCAGGCAAAGTGCACATAGGCACTGCATGGAACAAATCACTGAAAGATTCTTTTCTCAGGTACAAAAGGATGAATGGGATTGATGTCTGGGACAGGGCAGGTTATGACATGCACGGCCTTCCAACAGAGCACGCGACAGAGAAGAAGCTTGGCATAACAAACAAGGATGAGATATTGAAACTTGGAGTGGACAAATTTGTTGAGGAATGCAAGAAGCTCTCAGTAGAGAACATGCTTGTTATGAACAAGGACTTCCAGCGCCTTGGTGTCTGGATGGATTTTGATGATGCTTACCAGTCAATAAAAGATGAGTTCATAGAGGGCGAATGGTGGCTGATCAAGAAAGCTCATGAGAACAAGAGGCTTTACGAGGGAAAAAAGACAATGCACTGGTGCAGGAGCTGTGCTACTGCGCTTGCAAAGCACGAGCTCGAGTACAAAGAGATAACTGACAATTCAATATTCTTCAAGTTCAAGGTAACAGGATCAGAGAATGAATACCTGATTGTGTGGACAACAACACCCTGGACTCTTGCATTCAATCTCGCTGTGATGGTGAATCCAGAGCTTGATTATGTCAGGGCAAAGGTTGACGGCGAGACCTGGATACTTTCAAAGGCTCTTGCAGGCCCTGTGATTCAGGCAGTTGCTGAGAAGAAGTTTGAGATAATCAGCGAGTTCAAAGGAGAGGAGATAAATGGGCTGAAGTATGAGCATCCCTGGATTAATGACATCCCCTCACTAAAGAAGGTCAAGGAATCCAATGAAAAAGTGCATACTGTGATAATGAGTTCTGAATATGTTGATGTGAGTGCTGGCTCAGGCCTTGTGCACTGCGCTCCTGGCTGCGGCCCAGAGGATTATGAGGTGGGCCATAGGGAAGGCATTCCTCCATACAATGAGATTGATGAACAGGGAAGATTTCCTGAGAGCATGGGCAAGTTTGCAGGACTTGTGGCAAAGAAGGATGATTCTAAGTTCATAGAAGCAATGGATGAGAAAGGCCGCCTTATTGCAAAGACTCCTGTTGAGCATGATTATGCGCACTGCTGGAGATGCCACAAACCTGTTGTGTTCAAGACCACAAGGCAATGGTTCTTCAGGATTGAGGATCTCAAGGAGAAGATGAAAGAGCTTAACAAGGACATAAAATGGGAGCCTGAGTGGGCTGGCTCAAGGCAGTTCCATTCCTGGCTTGATAATCTCAGGGATAATTCAATCACAAAGCAGAGGTTCTGGGGAACACCTCTTCCAGTATGGAAATGCGGAAATGAGGATGCAGGAGAAGAAGGCTGCAGCAATTATGTTGTTGTGGGAGACAGAGCAGAGCTTAAGAAGCTCGCTGGAAAGCTTCCAAAGGACATCCACAAGCCCTGGATTGATGAGATCACAATCAAATGTGATAAATGCGGAAAGCAGATGAAGAGGATTCCTGACATCCTTGATGTCTGGGTGGATGCAGGATGCACATCCTGGATATGCCTTGATTATCCTCAGAAAAAGGAATTGTTTGAGAAGATGTTCCCTGCTGACTTTATCCTAGAGGGAAAGGATCAGATAAGAGGATGGTTCAATCTTCTTTTCGTGGCCTCAATGATATCTATGGGCAAGCCGAGCTTCAAAGCAGTGTACATGCATGGATTTGTGAATGATTCCCAGGGAAGGAAGATGTCAAAGTCACTCGGAAACTACATCCTTCCAGAGGAGGTTGTGGACAA
>JAHJCS010000078.1 GCA_018812465.1 Nanobdellota archaeon
AAAGATATGGATATAACCAAGAACTTCAAATACTGATTTGTCCAATACTTGTTGTATTCCTGTTGAGCCAAACTTATCCAGAATGTTCTTCTGTATGAAATCAAGAGCCTTCTTCTGGTTATCATTAAGGCTTGCGTTGCCTTTATCTGTTATCTTGAAATTCCCTTCACCAGGTATATAATCGATGAGCCCATGCTTTGCTGCTTCTTTCAACGCAAGCTCTGACTCTCCTGAACATGGGATTATTGTTAGGTTGGAGAATTTCTCCTGCAGAGCCTTGAGCTTATCATGGGCTCCAGACACATCAACCTTATTTGCTGCTATCACCATAGGCTTTGTCCTCTTCCTGAACTCTACAGCTATGGCCATCACATCCTTTTCTGTCCATAATATTATCTTCTCTTTGTCAAGCTTCAGCTTTTCAAAGACCTCTTTTACCATATCCTCTGTGACTTTGAATGCAGACATCAATTCTGCCATTGCTTTTACTGCATCCTGTTTTGTCTGCTGGATTGTCCTGGCAAACTTTTCCCAGTGCTTGTTGAGTATTCCATAATACCACATATCAATCTCAACTTCCAGGAATTTGACATCCTTCTCTGGATCATATGATCCTGTCTCAACTGGCTCACCATGGGCATTCAGGCTGCCTGACACATCTATGACATGTATAAGGACATCAGCCTGTCTGAGGTCATCAAGGAACTGGTTTCCTCTGCCTTTTCCCAGGTGCGCATCAGGCACAAGTCCTGCGACATCAATCATCTGGACAGGCAAAAACCTTTTACCTTCTATGCAGTATCCTGTCCTGGGATTGCATTTCACATTAAAGAACTTCTCTGCGCACTCAACTTTCACATATCCTACTCCAGAATTAGGCTTTATTGTTGTGAAAGGATAATTAGCTATCTCAACCTCTGCCAATGTCGCAGCCTTGAAGAATGTGCTCTTTCCTGCTGAAGGCTTCCCCACCAAACCTATTATCATAAAATATGCTTATCTAGAAGGGTATATAAAATTTACTAAAAAAAATAAAAGAAAAAGAACAGATTATATCATCTCTCCGATCTCAACATCATCTTCTTCTGAGATAAGGGAGCTGTCTATATCTTGTATTGTCTGGGTTTCTGTCACAGTGTCCTGCTGAGGCTGCTCAATCCCTTTGGATCCTGAGTCAGCTCCGCATGCTGAGACCAAAAATACTGTTGAAATCACCAAGAGCAATACTATTGCTGTTTTCATCCATTCACCTCTTTATTCAGCATCTGAACTGGTGTCAGATTCTGAATTTATAATATTTTCCCTTCTTTGAGCTCTTGTCTCTATACTTTCTCCTAACTGCTCTCCACTCTCTTCCATCTCCTGGATCCTAGCTTCGATGTGAGCTCTTATTGCGTCTGCTTCTGGGCCTTCAATCTGCTCAAGCCTGACTGCTCTCTGCTCAAGCCTTGTCTGCCTTCTCTCAAGAGAGTTAAGCCTGGCTTGGTCTATCTTCTGCTGTGTCTCAACAGCCCTCTTTGTTCTTAATTCCAGCGCATTCTGAAGAGCTGTCCTTCTCTGAGCAGGTTGCATGGCTGTGAGATCTTTCCTTATCTCCTGCCTTACTTCACCAACAGTGGCTTCCCCTGTCCTTATCCTGTTCACTAACCCTTCATTCTGGATATTCATGCTGTTCAAAGCATTCCTTATCATCTCTGCATTATGTTCCCTCTTCTGTTCTCTTATCTGCCCTGTAAGGGAATTGATCTCAGAGCTTTCCATCACTCTTAATCTGTTCCTGATCTCTAGGACATCTCCTGCTTTAAGCAGCTCTCTTGCTGCATCTCTGAATCTCTTTGAAAGATCCATAGCATCCTTCTTGAGGTCCACAAATGCCTCAACAGCATCCTCTGAAGCAGGGTCTGCAGCCGCAATCTCCTCTTTCACAGCCTCAAGCTCTGCGAGTATTGCCTGGAGCTCTGATGCATCTCCTCCTTTCTCAATGACAAAAGCCACTACTTTCTCTCCTCTGAGGATATTCCTTGTTATGGATCTCTCAAGCTGAAGAAGCCTCATCTTGCTTCCATAAACATTTGTCATGGCTCCTATCTCTTCTTCTGTCTGAGTTTCCTCATCAGACCCAGTATCATTTTCAGTCTCACTAGAATCTTCTGCTGAAGGCTCATATCCTTCGACTGAGATCTCACATACATCCAGGTCCTGTTCTGCTCCCTTCACAATCTCTACATAATGGACAGAGATTGTTATTCCTCCTACTTCCTGGCTTGTATCAATGTCTATCCAGCTTACTTCACTTCCACTGACCTGTATCCCGCACCTGTCCTCATTATCACTAACATCTATGAGGCTGATATCATACTCTGCCTCATTGACAGGCACTGATTCTGTCTTTAATTGTGTCAAGAGGATATTTCCGCCGGACACTTGATGTACCTCAAGGAATGAATCAAGCAATCCCTCAAGTTCAGACATCTCTTCATCTATCCCTTCCTGGGCTATCACTGCTGGAACCATGCTCAGCACCATCAGCAATGCCATAAAAATTCCTGATATTTTTCTCATGTTCTTCTACCTCCATGGTTTTTATTGACCATACACCTTATTAGACTGGAACAACATAACTATTTTTCCCGGAAAATACCGGAACAATGCGGAACATGCTTCTCAATCAGCTTTTTTCATAGAATTCAGAGATATGACATTTGTCATGCCTTTTTGCTCCTTAACAACAATGCCCTTCCTCACTAAAGTCTCTATATTGCGTGACATTGATGCCTTTGGTATTTTCACGCTCTTCTGGAGCTGGGATTGTGTTATGTGCCCTTTGTTCTTTATGACAAGGTCAAGTATTATCTTCTGCCTTTTTGTGAGCGCTTCTGGATTGTATTTTGGCATTGTCTTCTTTGCCTTATTCTTTTTTATCAGGATATATGATCCAGCTGTGATCATAATGATAATGAAGATTCCTGCAAGTATGATCATCACATTGAGGAAAGTGCTCTTATGGTCTATTGAATATTGTGTGATTATCCTGAATCTTTCATCCTTTCCAGTGCTTTTTATGACTACACTGCCAGATTCCTCTTCCATGCTGAGAATATTTGGTATCTTCATATAATTGATCACAGCATCTTTTGGGAACGTTATCTCAACAAAATAATCAGAGAACATACCTTCTGGAGAGATGTTCAGGAGCCAGACAGACTTGTCCTTTGAGGTGTAATCCTGTGTTGTCTTACCCTCTAGCTCAGGATGGTTGCTTATACCTTGTATCTGGACATCTCCATTCTCAAAGACCTCTATCTCTACATTGGCATAATACTCTTTGCCAAGGGCACAGACAGGCACAAGTAAAAGGACCAGTATAAATGCTCCTAACCATGCTTTTATTGCCATTAATCTGCAGAAATATCTCTAGTTTTTAAAATTTACCAGAAAAAGTGATTATAAAACCCCATCAAGCACCCGAAGATGCTTGTGGGGAAAAAGAGGTGATTGTTATGTTAGTGATTAGCCCCCAACTACTATTTCTACTATAGAGTGGTGTAACTTATATATAAATGTTTCGATTTTAGGAGCACTCTAGAATGGTGACGAAATAGAAGATTCTCAGCGGATTATGGTTTTAAAGGTCAAGAACGACCTGCACAACA